>VRUD01000055.1:6755-31101 GCA_019456305.1 Cytophagales bacterium
GTCTATGGTCATTGTCTATGGTCATTGTCTATGGTCATTGTCTATGGTCATTGTCTATGGTCATTGTCTATGGTCATTGTCTATGGTCATAGTCATAGTTTACAGTCATTTTAGTTTATACTAACTTCATCAATAAGCTCTTTTATCAATTCCTTTTGGTCTTCTATATCTGATAGCTTCTTTCTCAGTAGCTTTTCTGCAATCTGAATTGATAAAGAAGCTACCTGGTTTTTAACTTCAGCAAGAGCCGCTTGTTTCTCATTATTTATCACCTCTTTTGCGTTTTCAATGAGCTTTGCACCTTCCTGTGATGCTTTTTCTTTAGCTTCATCAATAATTCTTGAAGAAGCTTCCCTTGCCTCTTTAAACATCTTATCCCGCTCAACGATTGCTTCAGCAAGCAGTTTTTCATTTTCTGCTTTTAACTTTGCCATTTCTTCCCTGGCTTTTTCAGCAGAATTTAAAGACTCCTCAATAGAATCTTCACGCTCTTTCAGCGCTTTAATGATCGGCTTCCACGCAAACTTTGTTAACAGGAATAAAACAATTAGAAAAACAAGCAGCGTCCAGAAGATCAGACCGGGTTCTGGTTGTAACATAGGTTAATTTTCAATATTTTTTTTATATCGTTTGTAAAATGGCGCCAAAGGTATAGAGGAAATAAAGGTGTAAGGGTATAAAGGTATTTCCTCGTATTTCCCAATTTACTCCTATTTCCCTATTTCCTTCTTAAAAACCTATAAGAACAGTATCAGGATACAGGTAACAACGCCAAAAAGCGCAACTCCTTCTACAAGAGCAGCCATAATGATCATATTTGCCCTGATATCACCCGCTACTTCCGGCTGACGAGCAATAGATTGCAAAGCACTTGCTCCAATCTGTCCAATGCCTATGCCTGCGCCAATTGCTGCAAGTCCTGCACCTATGCCGGCACCCATGAGGGCAATGCCCTCAGCAACTAAAAACAATGTTGATAATAAAGTGATCATAATTTGTTGATTGTTAAAATGTTAATTGTAAAATTGTTAATTGCCCCCGAGTACTCGGGGTTAACTATTTTTATGCGGCTCTGCAACAGCATCGCTGATAAAGAGCGATGAAAGTATGGTAAAAATATATGCCTGTAAAGTAGCTACTAACAATTCAAGACACAGCATAAAAACCGAAAATGCAACCGATACAACCGACACCGCTCCTCCTACCCATGGATTATTTTGACCAAAAATAAATATCAGACTGATAATACTTAGTATGATCATGTGTCCTGCTGTCATATTAGCAAAAAGCCGTATCATCAAAGCAAATGGCTTGGTAAAAATTCCCACAATTTCAACAAGAACCATGAGCGGCCATAGCCATCCGGGTACGCCAGGAGGCATAAAAATATGGGCCCAATAATGCTTATTTCCACTAAAATTGGTAATCACGAAAGTAATTACTGCAAGTGTCATAGTAACGGCAATATTGCCTGTCAGGTTAGCCGCACCGGGCAGCAGGCCCAACAAGTTGTTTAACCAGATAAAAAAGAAAACAGTTAATAAATATGGTAAATATTTTTGATGCTTACTACCCAACATAGGTATTGCTATTTCGTCCCTGACAAAAATTATTATTGGTTCTAATAGTGATTGAAGCCCTTTAGGCGCTTTATTTTTATTCTTTTTATACCTTTTAGCAGCAGACATAAATATCAAACAAAGCAACAAAGCGCTTAACATCATAGAAGCAACATTTTTAGTAATTGAAATATCATAAAACTTTTTTCCATCTTCCTTAATAATATGTCCTTTTTCTAATCTATAGCCTTTATAAGTGGCGTGCTCATGTTGGAATTTACTTGATAAAAATACATCCAGTCCACTATTTGAATACAAAATGACAGGAAGTGGGATTGTAATATGGGTGTTGCCTATCGTAGCAAAGTGCCATGAATAATCATCAGCAATGTGGTGCATGATCATTTCACCGGGATTAAAAGCTTGCTGCTCTTCTTTTTCATCAGCAAAAACTATCAAAGGGGTAAGAATAAGGAATAAAAATAATCCCGTTGGGATCGGGAAGACTCTTTTTTTAAATTTCCTTAAAATTTTCACAGAATTGATCGTTAAAATTTGGACGCAAGTTAAATAATTAATTAACACCTAAAAATTTTTTTTATAAAATTTTGTGGTAATTTTACAAAGGATTAATTAGTGTCTGTCTCTAAAGTCACTTTTTCATAAGAATAGCACCCTGATTTATCAGGGTGAAAAAACGATATCACCATTTTTCAGTCCGTTTTAACGGACTTTAATCACTTTGAATATCCAATTATTGAAGTCCGTTAAAACGGACTTAGAATTTATTTTTTTGATTATTATCACCACGATAAATCGTGGTGCTATTCTTATAATTTTAGTTTATAGACAGACACTAATTAAGCTCAATAAATGAATATTTTAGACAGGTATTTGTTAAAAAAATTTTTAGGCGCTTTTATTTTTGTTGTAGCAATATTAGTAGCAATAATATGTGTAATAGACTATACTGAAAAAAATGAAGACTTTATTAGGGGCGAGGTACCTTTGGGTGAGATTCTTTTTGATTATTATCTGAATTTTGTTCCCTACCTGGCCAATATGTTAAGTCCCATCACCGTGTTTATTGCTGCGGTATTTGTTACGGCTAAATTGGCATCACATACCGAAATCATTGCAATGATAAGCAGCGGCATGAGTTTCAGGAGGATATTAATGCCTTACATTATCGGGTCGTCCTTTATAGCCCTGGTTATTTTCTTTCTCACCAACTGGGTCATCCCGAATTCTAACAAAACCAGGGTAGCATTTGAGATTGCTTACATTAAAAATCCCTTCTACTATGATCTCAGAAATATACATATTAAGATCGCTCCCGGCACTTATGTATATATGGAAAGCTATAATAATACGATCAATGCAGGATACCAGTTTTGCATGGAAACCATTAGGGATAATAATCTGTATGAAAAGCTGAAGACCAATAAAATCACGTGGTTAGACCACAAAAAAGCATGGCATCTTGAAAAATACACTTTGAGAACTTTTGACGGGATGAGCGAAACGATTACCTATGGAGGCCCGGTAGACACTGTGATCAATTTAAAGCCCGAAGAATTTAAAAGTACCTGGAAGAGAAATGAAACATTAACATTGGGTGAATTGAACGACTATATTGATGAGCTCAAAGAAAAAGGGGTTGAGAACATTGAGGTTTACTTTATAGAAAGATATGAACGATTTACTTACCCTTTTGCAATCATTATTCTCACGATAATCGGTGTTATCATGTCTGCAAAAAAAGCCAGGGAGGGGATTGGCTTTAGAATAGCGCTCGGTTTCTTGTTGGCCTTTATTTATATCATATTTGTTGTGATGAACAGAAGCCTGGCACAATCAGGTTCACTCCACCCTTTATTAGCGGTGTGGATGCCGAATCTTATTTTTGCTATGGTGGGGGTGGTGCTGTATAAAACGGTGCCGAGGTAAGTGCATAGCGTAGGGCGCTGAACGCTATACGTTAAAACTGAAATACCCTGGAGATATTAAACCCAAATTTGAATTCCCAATCTTGCCAGTTATGAGGAGAGTCCGGTATGAATTGGTTTTCTACAATGGTGGGTACATTGGTGAAAGTGATATGAAAAACGTGCCCGCCTGTTTCAATTTCAAAGCTGACCCCCAAAGGCGCATAATATCCTAAATCAGAGGTTCTGATGTCTGAAAAAGTATAAAAGTAATCCAGCAGGATTGCCATACTTGGGGTGAACTTATACCTTAATCCTGCTCCGAGCGCAAAAAGATCATTTTCATCATCAAAGGCAACGATATTTCTATGGACCAACAGGGGTATTAATTCAAAAGAAAAGTTGGAAGAAAATTTTCGGGCGAAAATGGCTTCAAAAACATAAGAATGTCTATACGCATATTTAAACAATGAGTCAGCAATTCCATCCTTACCTACTGTTTTTAAACCTGTATTAACCATCAACGTAACTGCAAACGGTATTTTGTTATTGGTTGTTTGCTGCAGGGCTTTATATTTGATAAATCCATCCAAAAAACCACCTTTGCTTCTTCCTGCTCCAACAGTAAGATTATCGGTAACGCCATATTCAAACGCTAAGCGAATATCCGATGCATTATCAAAACCATATAAGGTATTGATCCCCCCTGAGCTGCCACCAACATTGCCAAACCTGTGTGTGATCCTGAAATCAAGGTTCTTTGCCCCTACTGTTTCGATGGTGTGTGCGTTGATAAGCCGGGTGGTTTTGAAAGTGGCAATTATTTTTTCAGAAGTTTGTGGTTCATCTTCTTCGAGCAGGTCCATTAACTCATCCTGGGCAAAACAATTGACAATAGGCAGTAGGCAATAGGCAATAAACAGCAGGCAATACAACCATTTAACTATATAACCATTTAACCATGAAATAAAGCGAATCATAGACAATAAAAAATTTAGACATTTAACAATGGAACAATAGAACAATAACAGCATAGGACATAACAGAGAATACCATGCGCTATGCGCTTACTCTTTAGGCAAATAAGTAATATCAATGGTCACGTCCACGACCTCTGCAACCTTTTCCCATACAAGCTTGGGTATCTTCACTTTATGGTCGGCTACCTCTACTTTAAATTTTGCTTTGAGATTAATTTTGCCTTCTTCCACAGTTATCACGCCATCAATCGTGCGTTCCTGCTCTACACCGTGGATATCTAAGATCCCTTTTGCTTTTACATTATATGTGCCCGGTTGAGTCAGGTTTACATCATCCTGGATTTCACCTTTGAAAGTAGCCTTAGAATACTTATCACTATGCATGTATTTTTCATTAAAATGCTCTTCCTGTAAAGCTGCATTAAAGTCATGCAAAGTCTTAATGATTACGGAAAAAATAATTTTTTTAGTCTTGGTATTTAGCACGGAAGCTAACTTATCTGATGAGGGATTGATATCTTCCAGAGGCGCTTTGGAAAAAAAAGATATTTTACCGTCTTTGGAGATAAATATGTCTTGTGCTGCTAAATGGCCTGCCAGCCCGGCAAGCAGGAAATGGATTGCAGCAATAAAAAGCGATAATAAAACAGATTTTTTCATAATTAAAATAAATTAGTTTAGTTAGTTATTTAGTGCACCTGCATCTATCCAGCAGTCAATTTTTAAGATCTCATTATTTGTTAAAGAACCTCCAATCGGCATTGTTTTGCTGTCTACCATTTCTTTTACTGTTTGAGTTATTGCGTTATCTACCTTTTCTTTAAGGCCTGCATAGGTTGTAAAATCACCAACGCCAATTCCACCGGATTTATGGCAGTTTGTTGTACCACTTGTTAAACAACTGGTCTGAACTATTGGTTTTATATCTCCCAAATAAGTGAAATCTAAGGTGTCACAAACTGTTAAAGTATTACATTTAAAAAAAAGTGTATCACAAACAGTGTCACAATTTACAAAAATGGTATCACACACATTTAAAACACCACAGGTATCAAGGGTATCACAAACTATTGTAGATATTGGCTCCGGCAACTTATCATAAGTACAACGTTCAGTCATAAAAACAACAAATCCTAACAACAGCGCTAATAATAGAATATCTTTTGTTTTTCTAATACTACACATATTCATATATTTGGATATGATAACATTCCGGCTCAAAAAACGTATAAAAAAATTAATTTTCCTAATTTTATTTGGGATTGTAAAAAAGAGGTACTATATTTGAGCTTTTAAATGTAGGGCATCTCTAAAAACTACATATTTTTTAAAACACACCCCTTGCCCCTCTTGATAGAGGGGAATGTAAGGTGTAGTTTTTAGAGATGCCCTATAGAATTATTCACTTTTAAATACTTAGAGATCATGAAAAAAATATTACTAAGCAAAATAGTTAAACAGGTTGGTTTACTTTTTGCAATCACTTTGTGTTCAACTATAAGTTACGCACAGGACACTATCAAAACAAGTGGCTTTACTTTTGTTCCGGATAGTTTGGTAATTACGGTTGGTGATTCAGTTTATTTTTCAGACATCGGAACGCTTCACCCTCTTGTTTTTAATAAAAGTACAACTGATAGTTTTAAAACTCCGGCTTGGTTTGTATTTGACACTGTGGGAATTGATAACTTTTATTGTGCTAACCATGTACTTTTGGGCATGAAAGGTGTTATTGATGTACAATCTGCAACGGGGATAAACTATGTTAACAGAGATAATTTTCAGTTAACTATTTCCCCAAACCCATTTTATGAATATACTACGCTTAAAATTAAATCAAGCGGGCAGAAAATAAACAGCTTTAAGGTTCACAACGTGATTGGTAAAGAGATCGTTTCTTATGACCTTTCAGACAAGAACAACACTTTAAGCTATAAGATCAACTTTTCAGGATTGGAGCCGGGTGTGTATTTCTGCAGTATTTATACAGAGATGGGATTGATAGAGACTAAAAAGCTGGTATTGTTAAAATAATTATTATCTATAAACAATTCTTGTTATGAATTCAGGATCTGGTATATTAGATGCAGTGTTGGTTCTTGTTGTACTTGCAGTAGTAGAAGTAATTGATGTTGCATTGATATTAGAGATTATTCTTCTGGCTAGTTCAATTGTTTGGATTTGGATCAGAGTCTATTATTTGATTAAAAATAAAGGTAAATAAATAAATAATTAACATTCATCCATCATAAAATAAAGGAAGTCAAATCATCCGGCTTCCTTTTTTTTGTTTCTTTTTTATTATTAATCGGTTTTAATTTTCTAATTTTGCCCCCATAAATATTATATGTCATTCCTCGTTCGCACCATCGCTTGTATTCAACCCTGCACTCGTAATGACAGCTAATTATTTTACAAAATGCTTAACTTCAGGAAAATCAATACCATCACCGGCTGGATAGTTTTTTTATTCGCCTTCACTGTTTATGTGCTTACCGTTGAACCCACTGCCAGCTTCTGGGATTGCGGTGAATTTATTGCCTGTGCCTTCAAGCTGATGGTGCCGCATCCGCCAGGCGCCCCGGTATTCTTAATTGTTGGACGATTGTTCTCCATGCTTGCAGGCGGGGATGTCACCCAGGTTGCCTGGTGGATCAATATATCTTCCGCGCTTTTCAGCGCCTTTACCATATTGTTTTTGTTTTGGACTATCACGCTGTTGGCTAAAAAACTTATTCCAACCCCGGGTAACTCTGGGGAGGAATCTCATAAAACAGCAGAAGAAAATCCCGGGTACTCTGGATCACAAATTATATCCATAATTGGAAGCGGGGTAGTTGGCGCTCTGGCATGCACTTTTGCCGATTCATTCTGGTTTTCAGCCGTTGAAGCAGAGGTTTACGCCATGTCGCAGTTCTTTACAGCATTTGTAGTTTGGGCAATCTTCAAATGGGAGACCATTGCTGAAAAAGAGGATTCTGACAAGTGGCTGGTTCTGATCGCTTTTATGATGGGATTATCCATAGGGGTGCACCTGCTTAACCTCGTTACCATTCCCGCCATGGCATTTGTTTTTTACTTTAAAAAATACAAAACCCCTAAAAAAAGAGGAATTATTCTAACATTTATTATCAGCTTCCTGATATTGTTTGCAATAATGATCGGAGTAATTCAGGGCTTGCCATCTGTTGCAGGAAAATTTGAATTATTCTTTGTGAATAATTTTGGCTTTACATTTGGTACAGGGATATTGATCTTTGGTGTTTTATTTTTAGGAGCGCTTGTTTACGGAATTGTTTATTCTATAAGAGAGCAAAAACGTGTTTTAAATACCGCATTATTATGTCTTACCTTTATTTTGATCGGCTATTCTGCCTATGCTATCATCTTTATCCGTTCAAACTTCAATCCTCCTTTAGACGAGAACGACCCTGAAAATATTATTAAATTTGTTTCTTATCTAAAAAGAGAGCAATATGGTGAAAGGCCGCTTCTCTACGGCCCTTATTACACTGCAAAGTTAACAGATCAAAAGCAAGGTGATCCGATTTACAGAAAAGATACGATAAAGGGAAGTTATGAGATATATCATTACAAACTGAAAAATTTTTGGGATAAAGATCATCAAACGCTTTTTCCCAGGTCATATAGTATGCAGGGGAACCACGTAAAAAGATACAGGGAAATAATGGACAAGCCCAGGGGGGAAGAACTGAGAAGTTTAAATGAGAGACTAAAAGCCGGGTTAATCTCGCAAAGACAATATGACAGAAAAACCAAACCTACCATGGCTGATAATTTGACGGTATTGTTTAAGTATCAGTTAGGCCACATGTACTGGCGGTATTTTTTGTGGAACTTTTCAGGAAGAGATGGAGACGTGCAAAATGATGGTTGGCGGGCGCCATGGGACAGTAGTAAGGACATGCCTGCCCATTTGGCTAAAAATAAGGCTATTAACAATTTTTATATGCTTCCTTTAATTTTAGGATTAATAGGTCTGTTTTACCAGTTTAAAAAGAATAAAAAAGACGTCTTTATTGTGCTCCTGCTTTTTTTCCTCACAGGGATGGCGCTGACGCTATATCTGAATTCTCCACCTATTGAGCCCCGGGAAAGGGATTATATTTTTGCTGGCTCATTTATAACTTTCTGTATTTGGATAGGGTTGGGGGTAATGTCGGTAAGTGATGCTTTGGGCAAAGCGTTAAAAAATAATTTTAACGGTTCAGTTTTAGCCTGCCTGCTATGTTTACCCGCACCGTTGATCATGGCAGCAGTGGGCTGGGATGATCATAGCAGGGCAAAAAGATATCTTTCGGTTGACTCTGCCAAAAACCTGCTTAATTCCTGCGCTAAAAACGCCATTTTATTTACAGGCGGTGATAATGACACTTTCCCGGTCTGGTATGTGCAGGAAGTGGAGGGATTCAGAACCGATGTGCGGGTTTGTAACTTGAGTCTTCTAAATACCGACTGGTATATAGGGCAGATGAAAAGACAGGCTTATGATTCTGATCCCTTACCAATTTCATTGGAACATAAAAACTTTATCCAGGGCACCAATGATTATATTCAATTTTTTGATAATCCGGGTGCAAAGGATAAGATAAATTTAAAATCTTACAATGACAACCTGGCAAGGTATACTGCTGACCTGGAACAGTATAAGCAAAATTCACAACATTATAGCGAAAAGCTTTTAATATACAAGGAAAATCTGCTGCAATACAAAGAAGAAGCCAAACTATACAATGAAGCTATGAACTTAGTGCTTTTCATTGAGGCAATTAAAGAAGATTATCATGCCATCAGGATTGGAACGTCAACCGGAAAAAGTGTCAACTATTATCCTTCAAAAAATATGATCCTGGCTGTGGATAAAAACGAGGTTATTAAAAAAGGAATTGTTCCCAAGGGGCTTGAAGGCAGCATAGTAGATAAGATGCAATGGAATGTTAAAAAAAGAAACCTGGAAAAGAAAGACCTGATCATCCTTGATATGCTCGCTACCAATAACTGGGAACGGCCAATATATTTCTCCACTACGCTGGCGCCTTCAAGCTATTTAAACCTTCATCCCTATTTTCAATTAGAGGGATTGGCTTACAGGTTGCTGCCGGTTAAAACAAAAGGCGCAGCGCAGGGACGTGTCAACTCAGATATTATGTATGAAAATATGATGAACAACTACTTCTGGAGAGGATTGGATAACAAGGATGTCTTTTATAATGAAAACTATAGAAGATTTCCGCTCAATGTACGAAACTGTTTCTACCGTCTTGCCACCCAACTTATTAGTGAAAGGAAAATTGATAAAGCCAGAGAAGTAATACTAAAATGCTTTGAAGTGATGCCCGATGAATCAATACCCTATGACGTTTATACCTCACAGTTTATTCCTTTATTATTAAATCTTGGAGAAGATTCAATAGCGTTTCAGTTGGCAGAAACCATGGGCACACGTGCAAACGAAGAGTTGATCTATTATGCTAAAAAAAATATAAATAACGAGATTAAGATCCGGGGCAATTTATTCGTTCTCAACCAGATATTTATAAGTATGAAAAGGACTGGTAAAACTGAAGAGGCAGCCAAGTATGAAAATTGGTTTACAGCGTATTGTAAGAAGTATCCTAAATATTGTACGGCCAGATAATTTAAGAAGTAAGCAGTGGACAATAGACAAAGGACAGTAGACAATAGACAAAAGACAAATAGACAATAAACAAGACAATTGCAATCAAGTTATAATAGAATATTATGTTTAAATTTAAAGAATTAACCGTGTAAATATATTTCTGAAAAAACTAAAAATGATTGGTTTGAAAAAGAACACGAGATTGGTAAAATGTTAAATCATATGATAAATTATCCTGAAAAATATACACGTAAAAAAAACAATTAATCTATTGTCTTATTGTCTTATTGTCCATTGTCTATTGTCTACTGTATATTGTCTATTGTTTTATTTCTCAACCACACAAAAGAAATCCAAACAACTTTCAGATGCCCCATCAAGATAATAATCCGTGTAATTGATATCAGTAACCAGGTTGTTGTTTTTTTTGAGCAGCAACCGCCTGTTTAACCGATTGAGCAGATCGTAGGGGACTTGTAACATGAAGCGGGGCAGAAGGTATTCCAAATTTAAAATATCAAATTTTTTGAATCGGGCAACTGTCTTTTTATTTTTGTAATAGTAATTCATCACTTTTTCGTTGCCGTAAACGCCTTTAACAACCAATTTGTTGAACCTGCTCTTAAACAAGTTTTGCAATCCTTCTTCAGTGTATTCCCGTATATGCCAGGGATTCCTGGTCATCGACATGTTGATATTGAGCGTAGTAATGATCGCTTTTCCCCTGGGTTTAAGCGCCCTGTAAATTTCTTCAACATACAATTCATCATTTTTTATATGCTCTATCACCTGGAAGCTTATCACGCTATCAAAGCTATTATCTTCAATATTAGTTAATGGAGGTATATTTTGTGCAACAAATTTAGCATCTTTATACTGCTGACTTAAAACGTTAATTAAATCTTTATTCTTATCAATACCAGTATAACTTTTTATAACGGAACGCATAGCTCCTGGTGCTTCCCGAAGATTTTCGGGATGCTCAACCCCTTTTTCCTCGCTAACTGGCGGGGTTATACCCTGCGAACTGGCAGTGTCATGTCCTATTGACAAGAGCTCTTCCACACCCCTTCCATCCCCACAGCCGATTTCCAAAAGATCTCCATATATATGATCTTTAGCTATTTTATATGGGAAAAGAAGCCGTTGATGGAGCGGGTTATCTGAAGTTAATTCTGATGATGTTACCTCGGTAGCGCTAACAGACATTTTTTTATTTTAGATTTTAAATTTTAGATTTGTGATATTTTGATTACAAACTTAAATAATTTTTTGAATTAAACCTAATTTCCATTATGAAGCATCCGGCATCCGGTTCATTCCGAAACCTTGGCGTCATCACCATCATTGCGGTTTACTTGTTGATATTGGTGGGCGGCATCGTGCGCAGTACAGGTGCCGGTATGGGATGCCCTGACTGGCCAAAGTGCTTTGGAAGATGGGTCCCGCCAACCGATGAATCTCAGCTTCCTGCGAACTACCAGCAAATTTACCGTCCCCGACATGCTATCCCAAATACCCGGGATGACATGTCTTACCTAAAATTTAATGTATATAAAACATGGACAGAATATATCAACAGGCTGATAGGTACGGTAATAGGACTGCTCATATTTCTAACTTTCATCTTTTCCTTTAAGTTTTTGAGGATTGACAATACAATTATTGTCCTGTGCGGCTTCACATTTATTCTTGTGGCATTCCAGGCCTGGATTGGGAGTGTGGTCGTTTCTACAAATCTCTCCCCCTGGGTGATAACCATACACATGGGGATTGCTTTGGTGATCACAGCTCTTTTGATCTATGTTATTACCCGTTCACAAAAAAATTTATTTAGTGCACGGCATTTGACCAGGATACCCTATCTCAGGCTGCTTTTATTTATTGCATTGATGCTGACATTTATTCAAATTTTGTTGGGTACACAGGTAAGGCAGGATGTAGATACAGTAGCTGCATCGTTTGATTATACTAACCGGCAGCTCTGGATAGATAACCTGGGTAGGTGGTTCTATATTCACAGAACTTTCTCAATTGTTCTTTTTCTGTTTAATGTTCTGCTCATATATATATTGAATAAAAATGTAAAAGCAGAATCTACATTAAATGAGAGTTATCCCACCGGTAAATTTTTGATCCGGTCATCAGGATATTTACTATTGGGGCTTTTTCTTCAAATTATAACCGGAATTGTAATGGCATATTTTAATATTCCTCTATATTTGCAACCGGTTCATTTATTACTGGGAACATTAATATTTGGAATACAGTTTTTTATGTTATTAATGTTAAATTATTCAGAAAGTCAATATTTATGATTCAAAAGATAATTCATAATAGGCAGGAATTCGTAATTCGTAATTCGTTTTTATTCGTAATTAGTAGGATAAAGGCTTTTTTTCAACTTTTGAAGTTTAGATTGTCCTCACTTGTAGTTTTTTCAGCCGCAATGGGTTATATGTTAGGTTCAGGCAGATCGGTTGATTGGGCTCATTTTGTCATCTTTTTAACAGGCGGCTTTTTGATCACAGGCGCTGCTAATATAATAAATCAGATATTGGAACATGATTCTGATAAGCTGATGAAAAGAACAGCCAACAGACCATTACCGTCCGGGCGCTTGTCCATAAAAGAATCACTCGTTTTTATGGTCATAATAGGATTTACAGGGATATTTCTTTTACTTTTTTATATAAATTCCCTTTGTGCAGTACTATCAGTTTTGTCTTTGATATTATATGCTTTTGCATATACACCATTGAAACGGATAACTTCATTTTCTGTTTTTGTGGGTGCTATCCCGGGAGCATTGCCGCCAATGATAGGCTGGGCAGCGATCACAGGCGGAATTGAAATAGAGGCAATAATTTTATTCGGAATACAATTTATCTGGCAGTTTCCCCATTTTTGGGCAATCGCCTGGGTATTGGATGATGATTACAAGAGGGCAGGATTCAGGTTATTGCCTGCCGGGGGAAAGAGGGATTTGAACACTGCTTTTCAGATCATGATCTATACCTTGGTTTTAATCCCGCTAAGCATGGTGCCTGCCACATTGGGTATGACCGGTATCATATCTGCAATCATTGTAGTTATTTGCGGTGTGCTGTTCTTAATGCAGACATTTTACCTTATGAAAACCTGTTCCGGAAAAGCGGCCCGGCAAATGATGTTTGGTTCTTTTTTCTATTTGCCAATTGTGCAGATTGCTTTTGTTTTGGATAAGGCTTTATGATGGAAATTAGTATACTCCTATGAATTTTCAAACAGAAACAATTAAACAAGCGAAGAAACCATTATCAACAAATCCCAAAAAGTTTGTTTTATGGCTTTTTATGGTGAGTATTATAATGCTGTTTGCCGGTTTGACCAGCGCCTATATTGTCAGACGGCTGGAAGGTAACTGGCTTCAGTTTGAATTGCCAGGTATTTTTTGGGTCAATACAGTTGTTTTATTATTGAGCAGTGCAACAATACATTGGGCATATTTATCTGCAAAGAGAAATAATTTGAATGATCTGAAAATTTCTCTTATTTTTACAACCGTTTTAGGAATGGGCTTTCTTTACGGTCAATTTGCCGGGTGGCAGGACCTGGTTGAAATAGGGGTCTATTTAGTTGGAAACCCTTCCGGTTCGTTTATGTATGTATTTACCGGAGTGCATGGATTTCATCTGATTACAGGTATTATTTTTCTAATCGTAGTTTTGATCTTGTCTGTTCAATATAAAGTCCATTCCAAATCTATGCTTAGCATAGAAATGTGTGCAACCTATTGGCATTTTTTAGATGGACTTTGGTTGTATTTGTTTGTTTTTTTGTTAATTAGCAGGTGAAACTAATAACCGTTATAACTAAAAGATACAAATATGTCAACAGCAACAACAATCGCACATCCTAAACATGGCCTTTGGGATGGCGGCATGTCACCTTTCAAGGTAAGCTTTGGAAAACTGTTCATGTGGTTATTCCTGCTTTCTGATGCTTTTACATTTTCGGCTCTATTAGTTTCATACGGTATAGGACGGTTTAGTTACAATGCTTATGAAGGAGTGTTAAAGGATTTCATTCCATCTGTAAATTATTGGCCGCTCCCCGACCAGATCTTTGATGCTATTCCATTTTTTCACGGTATTTCTTTACCGTTAGCATTTGTAGGAATGATGACATTCATACTTATTATGAGCAGTATCACGATGGTCCTGGCAGTAGAAGCAGGGCACAGGAATCATAAAGAAGATGCCCAAAAATGGATGCTGTGGACTATATTGGGAGGAATTACCTTTTTATCATGCCAGGCATGGGAGTGGACACACTTTATAATGGGTATTGATGGTGTGTATGCCTCTTTATCTTCTAATCCTTACGGGCCGCCTTTATTTGCAGATTTCTTTTTCTTCATCACTGGTTTTCATGGTTCGCATGTTTTAAGTGGCGTTGTGATCAATATTATAGTTTACTACAACATAGTTCAGGGAACTTATGACCGGCTCGGTAATTATGAAATGGTAGAAAAGGTAGGACTTTACTGGCACTTTGTGGATCTTGTGTGGGTTTTTGTTTTTACATTTTTTTATTTGGTATAAACAAATGAGAAATTTTTACTTTGATCTGGCTAAGATATGTTTTGGTGTTGGATTTTATGGAGCCGTTTCAAAAATACAAAACCTTTATATAGCAATAATAATAGCAATAATTAGTTTGGTAATGTGTCTAATATTTGCTATCATTGCATATAATCGTAAAAAGGAGGATTAATATGGCAGCAATAATATTATTAACAGGGACTATTATTTTTGGTGTCTTGTTTTTCTTTTTTACCAGAAGATATCCCCGTAAAGAGACTCAAGATAAAAAATCTTAAACATTTTTTTTTTAATCATGGAAGTATTAATAAAAGCATTAACAGAAGCATTACCTGTTATAATATTATTGGGAGGGATGATAATCTTTGGTATCTTGTTTCATTTTTTTACCAAAAAGCATCCTAGAGAAACCGATGCTAAATAATAGTGCATCAAGCATAAGTCAGGTAGATGTTGAGCTTGCTCTTTGCCGTATGCTTTATGCATAAATTTTGTGTGAAATATATTAGTATCGGTTAATTTACAAATAAAAACAAAAAACAAAACTCAAAAATTTATGGAAGCAACAGCAACACAACCGCAGCCTCAACCTCAAGCCAAAGAAGCCGATAAAACTGCGATCAAAAGACTCTGGAGGGTCTTTTGGATATTATTAATTATTACTTTGTTAGAGGTGGCCTGGGCTTACACGAATGTATCCACCGTACCAAAGGTCGGCTTATTTGTAATATTAACCCTTGTAAAAGCATTCTACATCGTAGGAGAATTTATGCACCTCAGGCACGAGGTAAAACAACTGGGCTGGACTATCGTACTTCCAATGTTGTTTATTGCCTGGCTGCTTGTTGCTCTGCTGGTTGAAGGAGACAGCATTTTTAAAGTGGTTTTTGGAGGATAAAATCAGTAGACAGTAGACAAAGACCTGATTATTAAATTAAAAAAGGAGTTTAAAAAATGATAGTATTTATATTTGCTACTCTTATTGGTTTATGTCTAATTATACCTGATAGTATAATGGCATACCATTATTTTAAAGAAAAATATTGATCTGACAAAAAATAATTATAGTTAATCAATGAGATCCTATTTTAAGTTCGGGATGCTATTTATCCTGATACTCTTGCCTGTTTTATTTTATCTTTTTTTTCATGCTTTTGGTGAAAATAATTTTAGTCTTAGGATATATTATCCTCGTGGGGTTGATACGGTATTAGTGAACGGTAATCCCAGGATTGACAGCGTATATCACACAGTGCCCGATTTTAATTTAATTTCTCAAACAGGAGAAATAGTTACTCAAAAAAACCTTGAAGGTAAAATATACGTTGCCGATTTCTTTTTTACACGCTGCCCAAGTATCTGCCCTGTTATGACTTCTGAATTAACAAGGGTTGCTGAAGTTTTTGCAGATAACCCGGATATTAAAATTATCTCTCATACTGTAGACCCTGAATATGATACGGTGGAGGTATTGAGAGATTATGCAGCAAGATATAATGCCGATCCGGACCAGTGGCATTTTGTTACTGGCGGAAAAAAAGAGATTTATGACCTTGCCAGGAAAGGATATTTCATCGCTGCCAAAGAAGGCGATACTGGCCCTGTTGATTTTATACACAGCCAAAGGTTTGTATTGGTTGACAAAGAAAAGAGGATAAGAGGCTATTATGACGGCACTGATAAAAAAGATGTGGATAGATTGATCACTGAGATAGGGGTACTATTAATAAATAATAAAGAGAGGTGAATTCAGAACTCGTGACCTCGCAGCACAAATTCAAATAATTAATGAAGTAGCATTTGTATACAGAACCCAGAGCCAAGTGCCAAGAACCCAGAACCTGATTATTAAATCATTGTCATAGTCATTGTCAACTGCCACTGCTACTTCCTTTCTTGTCTTCTTCATTTCTTTTTTGATCAGGTGAGTAGATATATTTGAATTTCATCGGTTCTGATTCATCGGGATCATTTAATTCCTTTTCGTCTTCACTTTCATCTTCTTCACTTATTTCATCTTCCTCCTCCCAATCATATTCTCTTGGTATCACAACTTTACGGAAATAGAATGCACATAAAATGCCTGCAATTCCACCTGCCAAATGAGATTCCCACGATATTCCTTCCCTCAATGGCAATATACCCCAAATCATACCACCATAAATGAAAATAATAAGCAGCGATATAGCCATAGATCTCCTGTCTCTGCGAAAAACCCCGCTAAAAAATAAAAAAGAAGCAAATCCATATATCAAACCACTTGCTCCAATGTGATATACAGGACGTGCTGCCATCCATACCCATAAACCTGACAGGATATATATCCAGAAAAATACTTCGTAAGCTATTTTTCTGTAAAAATAAAGCGCACCACCTCCCAAAATTATTAAGGGAAAAGTATTTGAAAGTAAGTGTGTGAAGCTGCCGTGAATCAAGGGAGCGGTAATAATACCTGCCAATCCCAAAATCTTTCTCGGATAAAGCCCTAAAAAAAACAAATCAAATTCAAACAAAAATTCCAGGCATTTTATCAACCATAGTAGCAGCACAAAAAATGTGGGAACTACTAAACTATGGGTGAATTTTATTTTTTCTTCCATTAACCTATTTGTCAATTGATACTAATCACTTCGATACAAATATACGAATAATATTACGTGTGCGGTTTGGCGTTGAATTGGCATCATTAGTATAAATTCGTATATTTGCATAGAGTCATAATTTCGCTATTAAAACAATGTTCCTTCAAGCTGAAGAAATCGGTAATTGGTTTTCATTATCCTGGTTTCATCCCTCTGTTTTAAGAAATTTCCAGTGGGAAAGTCCTTATTACCTGTATTGGATATTTTTCATCCCTTTGTTATTTCTGTTGAGGTGGCTCCTGATCGTAATTTTCAAATCAAGGCAAAAGTTGGATGTCGCTTTATTTGAAGACCATATCAAATGGTCGTTGGCAAACTTGCTGAGATTTATACCCGGTATCTTATTTGCCATGGTATTGGCATTAATTCTTATTGCCCTGGCACGCCCCCAGAAGATCAATGAACAGGTGGAACAATGGACCGAAGGAATTGATATTATGCTTGTGCTGGATGCTTCTGGATCTATGGATCTAAAAGACTTCTCTCCCAATCGCCTGGAAGCAGCAAAGGAAGTAGCACGAAAGTTTATTGCAGGGCGTTTTCAGGACAGGATTGGCATTGTTGTTTTTGCCGGTGATGCTTATTCATTAGCGCCTCTTACTACAGATTACCAACTTTTGTATTCACTTATTGATGATATAAACTTGAAGATGATAGAAAATGACGGGACAGCCATTGGCAGCGCTTTGGGTGTGGCAACTAACAGGATGCGGGAATCCGATACAAAATCCAAGGTGTTAATATTATTAAGCGATGGTGATAATACAGCAGGAAATATTGACCCGATCACTGCCGCTGAATTGGCGCATGCCTGGTATATCAAAATATATACTATTGGGATAGGTAGAGATGGTAAAATTCCTTATGGTACAGATTTTTTTGGCAGAACACGGTATATAGAGTCAAATTTAGATGAAGGAAATCTCCGTAAAATTGCTGAAATCGGTGAAGGTAAATTTTTCAGGGCTACTAATAAAAATGCTTTACAAAATGTATTTGACAATATAGATGAATACGAAAAAGCCGAAATAAAGGAGACAAGGTTCAAAGACACAAAAGATTTTTACCAGGTTTACCTCAAATGGGCCATCGTACTTTTCTTGTGTTGGATGATGTTGAAAAGCAGTTTTATTAATAATGCGTTGGAAGATTGACAAACTGTTATAAAAGAAAACAAATAAAAAAATAAAAATGCCACTAAAACACCAAATCCCATCCCGCATGTGCGGGACTGAAAATCAATCAGTTAATTTTTGGTGGAATTTTGCCTGCCCGCCAAAGGCCTATGGCAGGCGGGTGTTTTGGTGCTTTTGTGGCAAAAAAGACTTTTTAGAGTGGACTCAATGATAAAAATGCCCATAAATCACCTGGAAGTCAAAAATACAAGTGGCACAATCATCTCTTCCATAGAAATCCCCCCATGCTGGAATGTATCCTTATAATAGTTTACAAAATAATTGTAGTTGTTAGGATACACAAAAAATTGATCTTCAGTAGCAAATACATAAGAAGTGGAAACATGACTTTGAGGTAAATAAAATCTTTCGGGGTTCTTTGCAACTAACACATTCTTAGGGTCATAGCCCAGATTTTTGCCCTGCTTATACCTTAAATTGGTATTTGTATTTCTGTCTCCAACGATCTTAAAAGGTTTTTTTACACGGATAGATCCATGATCTGTTGTGATAATCAGCTTAGCTTTCTTTTCTGAAATTTTCTTTAAAACATCCAGCAAAGGTGAATGACTAAACCAGGATTTTGTAATTGACCGGTAAGCAGATTCATCTGGTGCTAATTCGCGGATCATTTCCATTTCAGTACGAGCATGAGAGAGCATATCAACAAAGTTAAAAACGATCACATTGAGCGGGCAGGTCATCAGGTTGTTAACGCTGGCAACCAATGCTTTACCACGATTGAGATTTGTGATCTTATTATACGAAAACCTGATATTCTCCATATTCGTGCTTTTTAATTGGCGAGCCAAAAATTCTTCTTCGTTAAGATTCTTGCCTCCTTCATCTTCATCATCCAGCCACAGATCAGGATACCTCTTTGATATATCTAAAGGTAACAAACCGGAAAAGATAGCATTTCTTGCATAAGCGGTGGTAGTTGGCAGGATCGGGCAATATGTTTCTTCTTTTTCAACAATAAAATACTCTGAAACAACTGGCTCTAATATTTTCCATTGGTCATAGCGTAAATTATCAATTAATACAAAAAAAACCGGGACTTCATTATTTATTAAGGGAAAGATCTTCTGCCCCATTAATTGATGAGACATCAACGGTATATCTGCACTTATACCAGCCCCTCCTAAATCCACAGCCCCCCTAAGTCCCCCTGAATCGGTGAATGGGTGAATGGGTGAATCGGTGAATCGCTTCGTTTTCCCTTTCTCCGTTTCTCCGATTCCCCGTTTCTCCAATTCAAGTTGGCTTGGAGTTAGGGGAGGGCTGTGGGGGGATTTAGGGGGGCTGGCAGGGCTGGCCGGGGGAGATAGCCAGGACTCATAATTGTTAATCATAAAGCGGACAAAATTCTTATTTGCATCTTCTTTTTGCATATAGATAACATCTGCCATGCTTTTTTCTTCGGTATTATCTATTTCCAGTTCCCAGTAAACAAGTTTCTTATAAATATCTGACCATTGTTCAAAATTTGTAATTTCATTAAATGCCAGGCTGATACTGCTGAAATCCTGCTGGTAGTTCAGGTTGGTTTTTTCTGCAATAAGTCTTTTATTATCCAGGATCTTCTTCACAGTAAGCAATATCTGGTTGGGATTGAGCGGTTTAATTAAATAATCAGCTATTTTGGCGCCAATAGCTTCTTCCATTATGTATTCTTCCTCACTCTTAGTGATCATAACAACAGGTAAATTCGGCTTAAATGATTTGATCTTTGTAAGTGTTTCGAGTCCGGTTAAGCCAGGCATATTCTCATCCAAAAAGACTATATCAAAATTATTGTTATTACATTGTTCAATAGCATCAGTGCCGCTATAAACAGGTGTAATATCGTATCCCCGTTCATTCAAAAAAATAATATGAGGTTTTAGCAGGTCAATCTCATCATCTGCCCATAAAATATTGTACTTTTGCATTTTAAAAATATTTAATTTCTAAAGTTACTAAAATTTTTAGTTATTATTAGTTACCCCGCACATAAATTTATAATAAAGTGAAAAAAAAATATGTGCGGGGTAACTAATATAGCGTTTCATAAAAAGGACAACATTTAACCTATATTATTCCTAAACTTTAAGATGAAACAAATAAAACCCCAAATCCAAAGCTCAAAATCTAAAATAAATCCCAAAACCTAAATCCAAAAAAAAAAGCCATACGATTTACGGGGGAATCCGAGGAAATAATCAATATACTAAGCAGCATCATAAACAAATCAACATGTGGCAGAAAATCGTAACTTTGTGTTCTGAAATTGGGATTTTAAACTTGGGATTTATTTTGAAGTTGGGATTTTGAAATTGGGATTTTATGAATAATTGAGGATAGTAATTATTTTTTATTTGTTATTATTTTAGTGAAACGATATACTAACCAACCACCCAAACAATAACCAAAATGATCATCAACGATCCTGTTTACGGTTTTATTACTATAAAAAGCAAATTGATCTTTGAGATCATAGAACATCCTTTCTTTCAGCGGTTAAGAAGAATTCAACAACTCGGTTTGACCGGGTTTGTATATCCAGGCGCCTTACATACACGATTTCACCACGCCATTGGCGCAATGCACTTAATGGGTCTTGCGCTTGATTCACTAAGGAGCAAAGGACATGAAATATCAGACCAGGAATATGAAGCCGCCCAATTAGCAATACTATTACACGACATTGGGCATGGACCTCTATCGCATACGCTTGAGTCATCTATATTAACGGATATACCTCATGAAAAAATATCACTTGTTTTCATTAATTATTTTAACCTGCAATTTAATGGAAAATTAGATCTTGTAATAAAAATTTTTAATGATAAGTACGAAAGGCGCTTTTTCCACCAATTAGTGGCAAGCCAATTAGATATTGACAGGTTGGATTATCTTAAAAGAGATTGTTATTATACAGGCGTTCCGGAAGGAAGCATCAGTGAAGAGAGAATTATTAAGATGCTTAACCTCGTTAATGATGAACTTGTGGTAGAAGAAAAAGGAATATATAGTATTGAAAACTTTTTAAATGCTAGAAGGTTGATGTACTGGCAGGTATATTTACACAAAACCGTGATCAGCACCGAACAAATGGTGATCTCAATTTTAAAAAGAGCAAAATCCATCTTCCATCAAACATCTTCCATCAAACATCTTCCATCATTCCTCCCATCCCTGAGTTTTTTCTTAAATCAAAATATAGGCGTTGTAGATTTTCAACAAGATCCAAATTGTCTAAAACAGTTTGCATTACTTGACGATCATGATATATGGAGTGCGATAAAATTGTGGGTTAATAGTGAGGATAATGTATTATCAACAATTTCCAAAAATCTTTTGGAAAGGAAACTATTTAAAGTAGAATTAACAAACCATCCTTGCACTAAAAGTCATCTGCAATCAATACAAAGCAAAATTTGCAAAGAATTTGATGTCAGCGATAAAGATATAAATTATTTCGTTATTCATGGATCATTGAGCAACAGTGCCTACATATCGAAAGGCCTGTCCGCCTCTGAGGAAGGAAAATTTTTTAAAAATAAAGGTAAACTAAGGCAGGCGGGTGAAACAATTAATATTCTTATGAAAAATGGTGAAATTGTTGATGTTGCGCAGGCTGCTGATCTGCCAAATATAAAAGCAATGAGTAAAATTGTTAAAAAATATTACGTCTGTTATCCTAAAATCGTAAAGCAGTAAGGGTTACGATGCCTCCCGAGTACTCGGGATAATTCGTCAAGCGGTTACGCAAGAAGAAGACGATAAACCTAACCGCTTGTAGAGAATAAATTCAAAATTTTTTATTAAAAATTATTTATAATATATTAATAATGTATATTTGCGCAATTTTTAACCAAATCATTACAGGTAATGGAGTTAACTACACAAAAGGTAGCCGATTTGATAGGCGGTAAGGTTGTCGGCAACAAGACCACTATAATTAACAGGTTGGCCAAAATAGAAGAAGCATCCGAAGGGAGTATTGCGTTTCTTGCCAATATGAAATATGAGAAATTTCTCTATAACACCAAGGCAAGTGCAATCATTATGGATAAGAAATTTGTGCCCAAAAAGAAGCTGAACATGACGCTTGTATTGGTAGATGACCCTTATTCAAGCTTTTCAACCCTGCTTGAGGAGTATCATAAATACATCAGCTATAGAAAAAAAGGCGTAGAAGATCCTTCTTATATCAGCGATACTGCTGGCATTGGCAGAAATTGTTACAGGGGCGCTTTCTCTTATATTGGTGATAATTCCAAAATTGGCGATAATGTAAAAATTTATCCGCAGGTGTTTGTAGGTGATAATGTGATCATCGGTGATAATACCATTATATATGCAGGCACCAAAATATATTCAGATGTTGTAATCGGAAAAAATTGTACAATACATTCAGGTACTGTCATCGGCAGTGATGGATTCGGTTTTGCTCCTCAAACTAATGGTGAGTACAAAACTATACACCAAGTTGGTAATGTCATTATTGAAGACAATGTAGATATAGGAGCCAATACTGTGATTGATCGTGCAACGATGGGCTCTACGATTATTCACAAAGGCAGCAAGCTTGATAACCTTATTCAAATTGCACATAATGTTGAAATAGGTGAAAATACCGCCATAGCAGCTCAAACAGGCATTTCAGGATCCTCTAAATTAGGGAAAAATTGCCTGGTCGGAGGGCAGGTGGGGATTGTAGGACATATTGAAATTGCTGAAAAAACGTCAATTGGAGCACAATCCGGGGTGCCAAAATCCATCAAAGCCAAGGGTACTACTATTCTGGGCTATCCTGCTTTTGATAGTAAACGATGCGTAAAATCTATGAGTATTTACAAAAATTTACCCGATCTGCTGAAACGCGTTGAAGAGCTTGAACAAAAAAAGCGCATAGAGCCCCATTAAATAATGCTTGTCTATAATGTCAAAAATATTCGTTAATGAAAATCCAAAGTTTCAACATTAAGTTGGCAGTCGGCAGTCGGCAAATTTGCTGACTACCGACTTTTTAATCAACTTACGAAGTTATGTTTTTACTATAATATATTAAAACATTCGACTTTATAGACAGACACTAAATACCACACCTTACGGGTGGTCACCCGTAAGGGTGATAAGACCCCGAGTTGAATAATAAGATAATCCAACGGGGTAAAGATTTAACGGGGTAAACATTGCGCATGACCCTCGCCAGTTGGCGGAAAAAAAGGCCTGCCTGCCAGGTATAAGCCCTCGCATTGGCAGGCAGGGCTTGAGCGAGGTGAACCGCTCCCGAGTTACGCGGGACGCCCTGCGCCCAGTACCAAGCCTCCCAACCAAAAGGTTTATTTTATCATCAAACACACCACAAAAAACAGTAAGCAGTAGGCAGTAGACAGTAGGCAATATTAGAGACGCCCAAATTGGGCGTCTCTGCAATATTGCCTACTGCCTACTGCTTACTGCCAACTTTTTCAATGAATATCCATAAATTCCCTTTCGTTTCAATCCTGATCGCTGCCCGTAATGAGCAGGATAATATTATTGATTGTTTAAGCGCCCTTGAACATTTAACCTGGCCTAAAGAAAAATTTGAAGTCTTAATTGGCAATGATCACTCTGAAGATAATACCAAGACCCTTGTGGAAGACTATATTAAGGATAAATCCAATTTTCATCTCCATGATATAAATAACAACAGCCCCCCCCTACCCCCAAGTCCCTCTGAAACGGAGAAACGGAGAAACGGAGAAACGGAGAAAGGGGGAATCGGAGAAACGGAGAAACGGGGGAGGCAAGTCACCGATTCATCGATTCACCGATTCACCGATTCGGGGGGAGGGCGAT
>VRUD01000056.1 GCA_019456305.1 Cytophagales bacterium
CCCCTAAATCCCCTAAAGGGGACTTGCCTACCCTCAAGCCACTCCCAAGTACTCGGGATAGGAGAGCGTGGGAATTCTCCCGAGTACTCGGGATTAGGGGGTAGCGAAGGAAAGCGAAGAAAATAAGAAAAAGAGGTTCTGCTGCGCTTTACGCCATGCGCTATGCGCCATGCTCTTTGCGCTATGCGCTGGGTTTATCTGTTTAGCGGTTTTCAGTTACCTGCCCGCCATGCACAGGCATAAAAAGAGGCAGGCGGGTCAGATAACCGGTTTTGTTGCTAAAAAACTTATGGCAGACAACTGAATGACCGACAACCGATGAAGAATAAAAATAATGGATGAAACCACGAATTACACGAATTACACAAATTAAATTAGTGTAATTATTAATTAGTGTAATTCGTGTAATTAGTGGTTTCATTATGACCGACAACTGAATAACCGTAAAACCGGTAACTGAAAACCGATCCCGAGTACTCGGGAGAGAAACTGTATTATTTGTGAAAATTCTACGGGTTTAACAATAATTTCGTAAATTTGTCATTATAAATCAATAACCGATCATGATCGAAATAATCATCAAAGTACTTTCCAAAGTCTTTGGCAGTAAGTCAGAAAAGGATATCAAGAAACTTATCCCTATCATTGAATTGATCAAAGATGAGTTTAGTAAGCTTCAGGAAATTTCAAATGATGAGCTTAGAGCAAAGACCACGGAAGTAAAGGCTTTTATTGATGAAAGGCTCAAAGCAACCGATGAACAAATTGCTGGGCTGAACCAGAAGATAGAAGATGATCCTGAAATGGTTATCTATGAAAAGGAGGAGATCTTTAACCAGGTTGACAAATTAGAAGAAGGCAGAAACGAGCAATTAGAAGATGTATTAATGGAAGCCCTTCCAAAAGCTTTTGCCATCGTGAAGGAAACTGCCAGGAGGTTTAAAGAGAACGAACAATTAGAAGTTACCGCCACATTTCATGATAAAAAAATTGCCGGTGAGAAAAGTCATGTAGAGATAAAGGGCGAAAAGGCTGTCTGGTATAATAAGTGGGATGTGCGGGGTAATGAAACAACCTGGGATATGGTACATTATGATGTTCAGCTTGTAGGCGGCATCGTGCTGCACCAGGGAAAGGTTGCCGAAATGGCTACCGGTGAAGGAAAAACATTGGTCGCAACTTTACCATCCTTCCTCAATGCACTTGCTAAAAGAGGCGTGCATATCGTTACGGTAAATAATTACCTGGCAACCAGGGATGCTGAATGGATGGGCCCGATCATTGAATTTCACGGGCTTACGGTTGATTGCATTGATAAATATGAACCCAACTCCGAAGAAAGAAAAAATGCCTACAACGCAGATGTAACCTATGGCACCAATAACGAATTCGGCTTTGACTACCTGCGTGATAACATGGCAAGGAACCCGGATGATCTGGTACAGAGAAAACTCCATTATACCATGGTAGATGAAGTTGATTCTGTACTTATTGATGATGCACGAACGCCTTTGATCATTTCCGGTCCTGTTCCAAAGGGGGATGAACATGAGTTTTATGAGCTCAGGCCCAGGATTGCCCGCCTTTTTGAAGCACAAAAGAAAGTGGTAGGCAGTTTTTTAAATGAAGCAAAAAACAAATTAAGCGAAAAGGGCGATAAGGAAGGAGGGCACGCACTTTTCAGGGCATTCAGGGGACTTCCCAAATATAAACCCCTGATCAAATACCTGAGTGAACCAAATATCAAAGCAAAATTACTGAAAACCGAAAACTTTTATTTGCAGGACAATCAGAAAATGATGCCTGAGGCAGATGCTCCTCTTTACTTTACGATTGATGAAAAAAATAATACCATAGACCTTACTGAGAAAGGAATCGACCTGATAACTGGTGAAGGAGAAGACCAGCATTTCTTCATCTTACCTGATATTGGTTCTGAAATTGCCGTTATAGAAAACGATAAAGCGATTTCAGATGAAGATAAGCTTCAAAAGAAAGAGGATCTCCTGAAGAATTATGCCGCCAAATCCCAAAGAATCCATGCTGTCAATCAGTTGTTAAAAGCCTATACGCTCTTTGAAAAAGATGTTGATTACATCCTGGTAGATGGCAAAGTAAAGATAGTTGATGAGCAGACAGGCCGTGTTTTGGAAGGCAGACGGTATTCGGATGGCTTGCACCAGGCGATAGAAGCCAAAGAAAATGTAAAAGTAGAAGATGCTACACAGACCTACGCTACCGTTACCTTGCAGAATTATTTCAGAATGTACCACAAACTCTGCGGTATGACAGGTACTGCAGAAACAGAAGCTGGCGAACTCTGGGAAATCTATAAGCTTGACGTAGTGGTTATTCCAACCAATGAGCCTTGTATCAGGGATGACAGGCAAGACTTTGTATATAAGACTATGAGGGAAAAGTATAATGCTGTGGCTGATGAGATCGCAGCGCTTTCCAAAGAGGGAAGGCCATCGCTCTTAGGTACAACTTCCGTAGAAAATTCAGAGCTGTTAAGCAGGATGTTGAAATTAAGAAATATCAAACACCAGGTGTTGAATGCCAAATTTCATCAAAAGGAAGCTGAAGTTGTCGCTAATGCAGGAGTTTCCGGTACTGTTACAATTGCAACCAACATGGCGGGTCGTGGTACGGATATTAAGCTTGCTCCTGAATCAAGAGATGCTGGCGGGCTTGCCATCATCGGGACAGAAAGGCACGAATCAAGGCGTGTAGACAGGCAGTTGAGAGGTCGTTCAGCCAGGCAGGGAGATGCCGGAACTTCCCAGTTCTTTGTATCGCTTGAAGATAACCTGATGCGGCTTTTTGGCTCTGACAGGATTGCGAGGATCATGGACAGGCTTGGTATTGAAGAAGGTGAAGTGATACAGCATTCAATGATCAGCAAATCAATTGAAAGAGCGCAGAAAAAGGTAGAACAAAACAACTTCGGAGTCCGGAAAAGATTATTGGAATATGATAATGTGATGAATTCGCAGCGGGAAGTGGTCTATAAAAGAAGAAAAAATGCCCTTTTTGGAGATAGGCTTGAAGTAGATATCCTCAATATGCTCTATGATGCGTGTGAAGATATTGTGCTGAATAACCAGGCGCCAGGCAATATTGAGAATTTCAAGCTTAATGTGATCAAAACGTTAGCGCTCAATACTGAAATTGGGGAGGAGGAATTTGAAAAATTAAAAGCTGATGACCTGACACAAAAACTTTATGATGAAGCCTATATCTTCTATAATCGTAAGAAGCAGGCAATAGCAGAAAAATCGTTCCCGGTAATTAAAAATATCCATAAAACCAGAGGCGCTACCATTGAAAATGTAGTCGTGCCTTTTACCGATGGCATCAAACAGATCGCTGTAGTTGCCAACCTTAAAAAATCTGTTGAAACCAAATGTGTTGAGCTGGTAACCTCCATGGAAAAGTTCATCTCGCTGGCAATCATTGACCAGGCGTGGACCGAGCATTTGCGGGCAATGGATGACCTGAAGCAATCTGTTCAAAGCGCTGTTTATGAACAAAAAGACCCGCTCCTGATCTATAAATTTGAGGCATTTGAGCTTTTTAAACAAATGATTGGCAAGGTAAATGAGGAAACCATCTCATTCCTGTTCAGAGCAGATATACCTGTGCAGGAACCCGAACAGGTACAGGAAGCAAAGAGACCCGCCAGTATGCAGAATTTGAAGGAAAATAAGGAAGATAGCCAATCATTATTGACGAATGGCCAGCCTGAAATGGCAACTAATCGTCAGGCTGCTGAAGCGACTATGCCGGCAAAATCAGAGAAAATTGTTGGCAGAAATCAAAAAGTAACCGTGCAATATGCAGATGGTACTGTAAAAAAAGACATAAAGTTCAAAAAGATAGAAGACGATATCAGGAGTAATAAATGTGTGCTGGTGGAAGAATGATTCTCTATAAAAAAATTAATCTCTAAGGGGATTAACTTGTCGTCTCGGAATTTCAAAATTTTTTGTATTCGTGTTACCGCTCGTTTATTCTTCAAGCTTTTCTTCTAATTACTTTTACAAATTGTTACCTGCTGGGCTTATGTTTTTACGTTCAATTCAATCAATTCATAGCTTGTACTCCTTCCACCGCCTTCTGATTTTCTTAATATTTTTTTATTCATCAAATCTTGAATGTCACGTAATGCGGTGTCAGTTGAACATTTAGCAACTTTTGCCCATTTAGAAGAAGTCAACTTCCCATCAAATCCATCTAATAATTTGTTTAACAGAAGTTTTTGCCTGTTATTTTGAAGTTTATCTGCATTCTTGTTCCAAAATCTATGTTTGAATATTACTTTTCTTAGAGTTTGATTTGATGAATTTAAAGAGTTTAGTAAGCAGTTTAAAAACCATTCAATCCAATTCGTTATATCAACAGTTCCTTTTTGTGTTTTTTCCAAAACATTGTAATATTCCTTTCTTTCTCTACGAATTTGTGCAGACATGCTATAAAATCTCTGAGAAATTCCATCGGATTTGGCTAAAAGCATATCCGTAATCGCACGAGCAATTCTACCATTCCCATCTTCAAATGGATGCAAGGTTATAAACCATAAATGTGCTATGCCCGCTTTTATGACCAGGTCTTGGTCATCATTGTCATTAAACCAAATTAAAAACTGATTTATTTCATTTTCGATTTCAGAAGCATCAGGCGCTTGATAATGAACTTTTTCTTTTCCAAGTGCGCCAGATACTACTTGCATAGGACCAGTTGAATCATCCCTCCAATTGCCAACTATAATTTTATACATTCCGCTTCGTTCTGTTGGAAAAAGTGCAAAATGCCAATCAAAAAGTCTTTCTCTGGTTAACGGTTTATCAAAGTTTTGAGTTGCATCAAGCATCATGTCCACGGCTCCGTCAACATCTCTGTCTGATGGAATTAGTCCTGAAACATCCATTCCTAATCTACGGGCAATAGAAGAACGAACTTGTTCAGGATTTAGGATTTTACCTTCAATTTCTGTAGTTTTTAAAACGTCAAGAGTAAGGGTTTCCAGAACCGCCTCACTACGTAATTCAAAACCAAGGGATTCCATTTTTCCGACTAATTTCCCTTGGAGATTACGAACCTTACCCAATAGTGGTAACAATTTTTCATTGTTCCAATTAAAGTTAGGCCAACTGTCTTTTTGATAGATATAAACTTTCATTCTCCGCAATATTTGCGACAAAAGTAAGATTTATTCACCGCATTTAAAATTAAATCATGCATAATTTACGATGAATATTCTATTTTTTTTTATACATCCCGAGTACTCGGGAGCAATTGACAGTTGGCCCGGAACCCCTATAAAAATTCATGAGGAAGCAAAGAAGAAAATAAAAAAAGAAAAAAGATTGAGCGTGGGACGTGAAAAAGCAAGTTATGTTAAGACGGAATACGGTCGGGTATCATATCAAAGAAAAAGAGGAACGATACAAAAGTTAAGACGAAGGAACCGATGACGAAGATACCGATATTGATTTAATTTTCTTCAACTCTCGTAATTTTCATTTTGCCTTTATACATTTTACAAATTTCAAAATTATCTATACACACACTTTTTGGTTTATACTGGTGAATTAAAGCAACGGTACACTCATCAACCCAATGATGAATAAATGCTACATGCCCACGTTTGAATTTCTGTTCCTCAAATGGGTCAGTAAAGGATAATATAGTACCTCTTTTAATCAGTATCTTATCACCGGGGCACAAAGTCAAATCATACGGTATTCGCTCCCATAAAGGAGAGAACCTGCCAGCCCAAGAAGGAAATTTATCTTTCCATTGAAAAGTTAAAACGTATTTTTCCTCATTGTCAAAAAATTTATTCAATACATAATTAGTAAAATGACGACAATGACCTCCACCTACTTTTTTCCCTAAAAGACTATCGCAAATCTCAATAATTCTTTTATTTGCTTGGGAATACCCACAAGCCCAACATAAGCTAAATAACAATATAATAACTATCTTTTTCATAATTAAGCTGTTATTAAATGAATTATCTAAATACCTGAGTGCCATAGACATCAGCATAATGCCACATTACGTGTCCATGTATGTTGTATCTTATTGTTTCTCTTTTACAGAAACCAACTCCTGTAAAAAGATAATCCCGGCTAAGCATATTCTGCCTGTGTCCTTTTGATGTCAGCCAACTCCAGTAGAATTCAAATGCTGCAACACCAACTCTGTCATAATGGTGGGTATAAAAAATCCATACAACATTCTCGCCTGAAAAATTGTACTTTTTATGTCTTTTATTAAAATTATCATGACTCATACTATCAATTTCAGCCATATCCTTTGAATGGGCATATGCACCTTCCTGCATTTTAAAAGTACGTACACCTATCAGAGGATGCCGAAGTGTTAAAATACGGGTAATATTTAAAAGAAGCATAAATAATCTTTCATCCTGCCATTTTCTCTCGTATTTAATTACAACACTACGGACAGTATCATCATAAATCACCTTTACTTTTTCAACCATGTCAGTATCAGATTGGTCTTCTTCTTCCGTTCCCAACAGTTTGTCAAGTAATTCTAATGCTTTTTTTGCTTCGGCTTGACTTACATTAACCTGTGCAAAAATATTGATACTAACTAATAATAAAATTATCAATAGTGCAGGATATATTAATGGGGCTTTTTTCATAACATTTTATACAGTTAAACTCTTAATTCTTTATTCCAAAAACTACCGGATGTCACCCAATTTGATTGCAGATATAAAAAAATGAGAAAAAAGCTTTGTGTACACTGTGTACACCGTCCTTTTTTGTTATTTAAAACGGTGAGATATTTTTATTGGTATGAAATATTGGATTAAAAAGGAAAATTCTGTATTTTTACATAGATAGAAATACGTAAGTGTAAAATCAGGCTATCTGTAACCAAAGAGAGCAGAAGTAATCAATTCCCATTTTAAGAAGATAAGAAATTAAAAGTTAAGAGATTGTATTTTATTTGTAGGTTTTTCATAATAAATACTTATCATTGTTGGTGCAAGTATTTTTAGTTTTCTTTAATCATAGTTAAAAAAGTCAAAACAAAACCAATTAGTTCATACAGAACAGTCAAAACAAAGTCAGTTAGTTCAAACTCGTTTTTCTTACTATCTTGTACCAAGTTCCAATGCAATTTTCAATATTATCCTTCAAATTCTCAAAACAAGGATTTGAAGTTTTATGATGTTGAAGATTTGTCTGCCGAGTTCGGGCATGAAAAATCTTTGCGAACTCATAATGTCAGCCAGATAATGCAAAGAAATCCAATTGTTCTTCTCATGGAATCATGTTTTATTTTTATCGTGTGATTTCTGAATAATATAGAAAAAGCTACAATGAATGATATTTATTATCACCATTGTAGTTATTAATCCAGTTGTTGCCAATTCCCCAAAATCATCGTACGATGGTAACAATAATAGAATGGTCATTGGGCAAAAAAGTATTCCGAAAAGTATTGTGGCTCCTATTGTGCTAGTTAAATGACCTTTACTTTTAAGATAAGCAAATGCATAACTCCACCCGGATGTATTAATGGTTAACACAATACTATACCTAATCCAAGGCATTTCTTCCAATATAATATCACTATAACTATAGAAATAGGTTGTTCCTGTCAGAATTGCTACTAAAGCAGGTGCTAAATAAAGTTTGAATATTTTCATTTCAATAGTCCAGTCGAGATTGCCTCTTGTTTCCAGTTTCATCAGAGTCTCCCGCCACTACAAACTTCCTATCTGCCTGTTTTCGAAAAGTCAACACATTGCAGTCAGATATACCCAAAACTTAATTAGGGGACTCTGATGCACACGAAATCAAATACTATTTAATGTCCTTTCTATTCCAGATTGACAGCGCTGAAAAGTTAGGTTTTACTGCACATATTTTAGAAGTTCATTTAATTCCTTATACGAAATGTCCTCTTTCTGGGATTTATCGTAGATAGTTAGCAGAAAAATCTTTTGTACTACCACTTTTACGTAAGTAATTATACGTGCACCGCCACTTTTACCCTTACCTTTTGCGGTAATTGCCATACGTAATTTATAACAATCTTTTCCTAATGATTTTCCTTGCTTGGGGTCTTCTTGCAGCGATGTGAATAGTTTAACTAAATCAGTTTTAAGTGTCTTGAATTTTTTCAGCAAAGGTTTTGCAGCCCTATCAAAAGTAGGGGTAACGATAAGATTATAACTCATAGAGAAACTCTTTGGCTGTTTTGGCTTTCATTTTACCTTGTTCTATGAGTTGTACCTCGCGAAGTCCTTCTTTTATACTCTCCCATATTTTCCGTTTTCCCGGTGTGAGTTTTTCCTCTATATCCAACAACTTATTTCTTTTTTCATCCACTTCTATGAAAGAGAAATTTTTAACCACCTTCATAAAGAAAGAAAATTCACGCTCGGGTATTTTTAAAACAAGATGCTTCATAAATTTAATTTGTAAATGGTTATGCAAAAATAGTTAAAATTATCAACATAAGAATAATCAACATAAGAATAATCAACATTTTGGTCTATTTCTAAAATATTTACCCTGTGAAATTTCGGGGCAAAGCTTGTTCTATAAATTTACTTGTCCTTATACAGCAGCCCGGCAATTAAAGCTCCACCAATACATTCCAGCATAAAATCCACTCCCATTCCAAAAGGGATCATGCGGCCAAGATTATAAAATGAATACATAGCAGAAGCGACTGATAATCCCATCAGACCTACCAAAAATCCGACAATTAAGGCTGTTTTCGGACCTGCCCCTAAATGTTTTCTGCTCAAAACATACAAGAAAGCTAAAGGTATTCCCAGCAGGATAGTTATTGGGAACATCAGAATACTTCCTATCCCCGGCCGGGGCTCAGAAAGTACGGAGCCAACTGACTGAAAATGAACATAATACTCTTCCAACAGAACAGCATGAATAACAAAGCCAATGACTAACATTACGATACCGCCAGCTATACCACCTAATATAACCCGGCCGATGTTGATCTTGTTTTCCATAATAGTAAATTTTAAATGTTAAAAATAAGGGGTTCAACCCCGTGAAACATACCCCACTGTATTCGGGGAATTCCGGCTTTGGCCAGAATTTCACCGGGCAAACGTACATAAAATTTTTTGATAGGCAAAAATACAGGTTAGGCAGTGCGCAGAAATAACTTGGCATTCTGGCTTGTTCTTTTATCCTTTTTCTTCGTTACAAAATCCTTGAATAGCTGTGCTATTCAAGGATTTTGTGCCTTGAAAAAGAACAAAATTACTACGCCATCTCTACCAACTTATTTCTGCGCACTGCCTTAATCAAATAATTTTCAATTTAAAACTTAATAATATAGGCCAGTTGAAATATTTGACAGCCTTTGGAAATTTATCTGCAAGTTCTTTTGTACACACATATTCTTTCATATCTTCAATCAGCAACCCTGCTTTATTGATGTTTACTACAAAGTCTGCTATTTGATTGGGGTACCCCTTTGGCCTTATTTCATCACCCGATAGCGGATCGGTAAAATTTGCCTGGTTGCCTTTTAACATCATTGCAGGATGCATGGCAGAAACATAAATAGCACCTGATCTTTTGCAAATTCTTTTTATTTCTTTAAAAAACAGTCCTAAATCAGCGATATGCTCTAACACCAAAGTGCTGATAACTTTATCAAAGGAACCTGTTTTGAAGGGAAATGGTTTTGATAGATCGTGTACTATATATTCAATATTGTTATTACTTTTTTCTTTCGCTATTTTTAACATTTCTTCTGAAAAGTCAACACCCGTTACTTCTGCTCCTGATCTTGAAAGCCATATTGTAAACCTTCCTGTACCGCAGCCAAGGTCAACTACTTTTTCTCCTTTTACAATGGGGTCAATATTTTCTACAAATTTCAGCTCATCCAATGCCATTAACGGGTTTTCATTGGATTCATAAATGGCCGCCCATCTGTTGTAACCTTCTGCTGTTGGTACTTCTTTGATTTTTTTGATTTCTAAAAGAATTTTATTGACAATAAATTCTGTTTTATTAATTTTTATCTTGTCTTTTTAGTTCCTCAAGATAATTAAGGTCTTCTTTATCCCTTGCTTTGGTTCTACCCTTTGCAGCAGCTTTTTTAAGCAATATCAAATCATCTAAGGAAACTACATTTACCTGTATATCATCAATATTTGCAATCTTTCTCCTATCATAAGCATATTTAAAATCTACTGTGTCTAACTTTTTTAGAATTTCTATACGGAATGGCAAATCTCCTATTCTTATCATTTTGGATACCAAAAACATTTCCTTACGAATCTGTTCTTTTGGAATACCGAACTCCGTGCATGATGCTATCATTTTTTTGGCATTATTATCGGTAGCATTAATAAATATATCGAGATCATTAGTAAAACGCAGATATCCATAAGCACCTACTGCATAACCACCTATTAAAAGATATTCCACCTGGTATTTATTGAGACATGTTATGAAATCTCTGAAATCCTTAGGAAGTTCTCTATTCTGCATAATAAATTATTCTTTTAATACGATGTTTGTCAACATCATAGCCAGCTATAATATAGCCCATCTTTATTAACTGGTAATATAATTTCATGCGTTCTTCTATGGTAAGTGTTAGTGCATAGGACGCTTGCTGTTTGAAGTTTTCCTCTTTGGTTGCATAGGATATTTTACGTGTTATTAATGGTTTCATAATATATAACATTCCAGTTTCATCAGAGTCTCCCGCCACTACAAACTTCCTATCTGCCTGTTTTCGAAAAGTCAACACATTGCAGTCAGATATACCCAAAACTTAATTAGGGGACTCTGATGCACACGAAATCAAATACTATTTAATGTCCTTTCTATTCCAGATCCATCAGAGTCCCCTTTTTAAGATCGTGGTATATTTGAATTTAGGAATTGCGGGAGACTCTGATGGGACTTGATTAATTTGAGTATCCATTTCCTATTATTTCCCAATTATTCAAATATTTTTCGGTGAAATTATCCCAAGCCCTTTTTGAATTTAAAGCCCATAGCCCTTTTTTACTTGCTTTATCTAATTGATTTTTAATTTCATCACTCTCTTTTATTTCGTGCATTTTTAAAATATATAATTTTGGAGGATTTTCTTCCAGTACACATACTATTAAAAAGTCTGCAAATAAATTATTAATGTTTGTTCCCAATGGTAATGGAGTAATTTTTGATAAGGTCTTTACTTGAATTGTATGTTTTGTTGATGCATCGTGGTTGAAAATTACAATATCAACGCCCTTTGTATTTCTTGAAGTTGGTAAAACATTCCATCCCTTTTTTGATAATTCATAGCAGATATAATAAAGTCCAATGTTACCTACTATTTGATTTGTCAGTTTCTGTTTGATTTCCATATTTTTAGTGTTACTATTTCTTTATGGTATTGTATAATTGTTTGTATCCTGAGCCATTAAGTCGCACACATAGAGCCAACATTTATTAAATCATCTTTCAATATATCTTTCTCCTACTATTCTCCGTACTAAAAGAAAATACCCATCTTTAGGGGGGGTATCTATTATTTCTACTTTCACTTCAAAAGAATAGCTCTCATAATAGGATATATTACAAACTTCCTTTCCTTTCCAAACATTTTTTTCAATCATAGTATAACTTTTATTACAAATTGCCAAAATTCTAACATATTCAGAATAAGGTCTTCGTTCTATTATTTTGTAACATCTATTATGATAAGGATAATTTTTCTCCATACGAAAATAATAGATGGCATTCATGTCTTCTTTTACAAATAAACCAGCTCCATAATTAATCTCAATATCCCCTGCTCCATTATCATAATATCCATCATTGAGTTCAATAACCTCAATCTTTTCTCCAAGATTAATATATTTTTCCAATTCGGACTTAAAAAACTTTGCTTTTTGACACAAAAAGTCTTGACTAAATGCTGAAACACTTATCATTAAAACCATCAAAAGCAAAAATGTTTTTACTTTCACAACTTTCAATTTAACTAAAAATCAGTGTAAATATTTACATATAAAACTAAGAAAGTTTTTTTTAAATAAGCAAATCATACGTAGCATTATTTTTAAAAATATATTTCCCCACGTACCCGCAAGCTCCAAGTTTTGGATTATAGCGTTTTATATCTGTCCAATTAGTTGCCTCTTTTTTTTCTAATTCCTCTACTTTAGGTATTGTCATATTAGTTGGTAATATTATCTACCTTATTCTATGACATTACCAAAAAAATTAATCCAAAAAACATCCTTTTCTTTATCACCCCGATATATTTCATATTTTACAATAGCTGAAATGTAAAATTGATAAGACGAACTTAATTTGAATAGGAAACTCTTTCCTTTCTGTTTTTTTCCTATAAAAATCAATCACAACAGTACTATCTAAACAAATTATTTCCACTGGTTAAAATGGTTTCTTTTTTCTACGAAATAATTATAATCTTCATCACTCATAACAGGTCCTTCTAACAATAATTTTTGGAAGTTTATCAATTTTTTTTTGTCTGAAGCAGTGCCTTTCTTATTTATAATTTCTTCTCGATCATCTACTGAATTCTTATTTTTAAACGGTAATATAATTACTTCGACATACTCAGGTGAAGACCTAAATGGAAGTTTAATTTGTATCTTACCATTTTGAACTCTGATTATTTTTCTGATAGCTTGCATATATTTAGATATTTTTTAAAAATAAAAGTTATGTGAATATTATTAAAAAGAACATTTAAAAATATAAAGTTACAAATATATCGGTTAATTTACAAATTCTCCACAATAAAATCAGTCATCATCTGGTAAAGATGCAACCGCGTCTTCCCGCCATAAATAGCATGGGCTTTATTGGGGTAATAAAATGAGGTGAATTGCTTACCCGCCTTGATCAATGCCACCTGCATTTCCACGGTATTCTGAAAATGTACGTTATCATCCCCCGTGCCGTGAATTAACAAGTATGCTCCTTTTAATTTATCAGCATGCGTTATCGGGGAATAATCATCGTAGCCTTTGGGATTGTCCTGTGGTTTTTTTAAATACCGTTCGGTATAAATGGTGTCATAGAACCTCCAGCTCGTAACAGGCGCCACGGCAATGCCGGCTTTGAAATAATCTGATCCTAAGGTCAAACATAAGGAGGTCATATAGCCGCCATAACTCCAGCCCCAGATACCGATCCTTGAGCCATCCACATAAGGTAAAGATGCCAGGTACTTTGCCGCCTCAATCTGGTCTCGGGTTTCATATTCACCAAGCCTGCCGTAGGTTATGTTTTTGAACTTTGTACCTCTTGCTCCCGTTCCCCTGTTGTCCACCGATACAATAATATAACCCTTCTGAGCCAATAATTGATACCAGTAATAATTGCGGCTGCTCCAGCCATCAGTCACCGTCTGTGAGCCAGGGCCGCCATATACATACATCAGAACCGGGTACTTTTTCCTTTTATCAAAATCGGTGGGTTTTATCATCCAGCCGTTCAATGTTATACCATCGGTTGTTGTAAGTTGAAAAAAATCTTTAGGGCTGATATCATATTCACTCAGGGTACTATTTAGCGCTGAGTTATCTTCTAATATTTTTATACGCGCTCCATCTTGTGCGTTGTGCAGACTTACAACGGTGGGAATGTTGGCAGAAGAATGATAATCTAAGTAATATTTAAAATCCGGACTCATATCTATCCTGTTGGTGCCTTTTTTTGCAGTTCCTATGTTCAACATGAATGTTGAGGTACTGTCAATACCAATGCTGTAAAATTGTCTTTGCAGAGGCGAATCTTGGGTAGAAGTGAAATAGAGCGTATTGGTATTTTCGTCAATGCCGGTAAAGTCATCTACTTCCCAATTGCCCTTTGTGATCTGCTTTTCCTTTTTGTTGGAAAAGTCAAATAAATACAGGTGCTTAAAGCCATCCTTTTCGCTTGTATAAACAAAAGCATTTCGCTTTTTTAAATAAGTAAGGTCATCATTGATGCTGATATAGGTAGCGCTGGTTTCCTTTAATATCAACTCGGTTTTTCCTGTTTTGGCATTTGCATGCAAAATTTCCAGCACATTTTGTAGCCTGTTCATCCTGAATATTGAGAGCGTATTCGGGTCATGCGTCCATTTTATACGTGGGATGTAAATGTCTTTTTCATTGCCAATATTCATCCGGACTGTTTTGTCATTTTCAATATCATATACAGAGATGGTAACAATAGAATTATCTTCTCCTGCTTTTGGGTATTTGAATTTATAATCAGCCGGGTACAATTCTCCCCAAAGCTGCATGTTATATTCTTTAACCCTGCTTTCGTCAAAAGTATAATAAGCGATCTTTTTACCATCCGATGACCAGAAAAAAGCTTTTGCAAAGGCAAATTCTTCTTCATAGACCCAGTCAGCGCTGCCAACAATGATCTTGTTCCATTCACCGGTTGTGGTGATCTGATTTTCACTCATCCTGTCTAAATCAACATAAAACAAATTATTATTACGGGTAAAAGCTACCTTGCTCCCGTCAGGTGAGAAGGTTGCGTAAGATTGTTTTCCTCCCCGGCTAAGTATGACCGGTTTTTTCAGTTGAAGAACGTAATAATTGGCTTTAGTTGAACGCCTGTAAATAGGTTCTGTTTCTGTGGCAAAAAGTATCATGGATTCGTCTGTGCTGAATTGGTAGCTGTCAAAAATAATAGCGTAATCCTCACCTTTGGGCACCAACTCGTCTCCCCTGACAATTGTCTCAACCTTTTCACCGGTTGTAATATCGTATTTAACAATGTTGCTGATCCCCAGGTCGTAATCAGTTTCCAATGAACTATAATATTGCCCATTACGCATCCAGTTAACGCTATGAACAGATTTTTCTCTGAAAGTATGATTTAACCAGATGTCTTCCAGTGTAACTCTTTTATTCTCCTGTCCTAAAACGCTGTTTAGGAAAAAGAAGAAAAGGAAAGTAAGCGCATAGCGCATGGCGCATAGCGCATAGCGCGTAAGTGCATGGCGTTCATCGCTATGCGCTATGCGCCATGCGCCATGCGCAATGACAGGTTTTGAAATGTATGCTTTCATTAGAAAATAATTTTATAGCATCACAATATTACAAAAAGGATAAATTAAATATTAATTTTGTTTGAAAAAAGAAAATAAAAAATCAACTTCAGGCAGAATAAAACCCATTGAAACGGGTTTTATTAAACACAGTTTTGATGTATCAGGAAAGAAAAAAAACAGCCGTTTTATTAGTAAATACCGGTACACCTGACAGCCCGCAGGTTAAGGATGTGAGAAAGTACCTCCGGGAGTTTTTGATGGATAAAAGGGTCATAGACATCCCTTTTTTGAAGCGATTTTTTCTGGTTAACTTTATTATAGCTCCGTTCAGAGCGCTTAATTCCGCAAAATTATACAAACAATTGTGGACTGAACAAGGCTCCCCACTATTAGTTTATGGAAATAAATTAGTCAAGCTTTTACAACAGGCTTTGGGAGAAGGCAGTATTGTTTGTCTGGCAATGCGTTACCAGAATCCAGGTATAAATGCTGTACTTGATCAATTAAAGGGGCAGAGATTGGAAAAAATAATTGTGATCCCGCTCTTTCCTCAATATGCTTCGGCCAGTACCGGCTCAGTTAATTCAAAAGTAATGGAAATTATCAAGACCTGGCAGGTTATTCCTGAAATTAGGTACTTCGTTAGTTTTTATGATCATCCCCTGTTTATCAAAGCTTTCGTTGAAATCGGAAAAAAACACTTGCAGGAAAATGCCTTTGATCATATTCTATTTTCCTATCATGGACTTCCGGAAAGACAAATTAAAAAAGCCGATCAATCTAAAAGCTGCCTTATTGAAGATGGTTGCTGTGCAAAAATCGGTCATCAGAACAAGCATTGTTATCGTGCCCAGTGCTTTGAAACTTCACGTTTATTAGCTAAAGCCCTTGAGATAAAAGAGGAGGATTATACGGTTTGTTTTCAGTCGCGCCTTGGCAAAAACCCATGGATAAAACCTTATACTGATGAAATCATAAGACAGTTGCCGGCAAAAGGAAAAAAGAGAGTGCTTGCTTTTGCACCCTCATTTGTTGCTGATTGCCTGGAAACTATTATTGAAGTTGGAGAAGAATACAGAGCATTATTTGAAGAATCCGGGGGGGAGAAGTGGCAAATGGTTGAAAGCCTTAATACGCATCCGTTGTGGGTGAAGACGCTGAAAGAATTGGTTCTTGATCGTTGATTATGAAACTATTGTTTTACTAAAAAACAAAAGGTGTATTGTAAAAACCCCTTACCTTTGCAATAGATATTATCAAATTAAATTATAGGTATGGGCGTTTAAGTCGCCCAAAATTTATATCTTTGAAATAAGTATGAATGACTAACCACGCCATTTATGGCGTGGACACTAAAGAATAAGATTGACAGGGCTTTAGCCCAATTAACGTAAATCACTCATGGCATATATTAGAATTTGGGTACATTGTGTTTGGGGAACTAAAAAAAGAATCCCTGAATTTATGGAGAAATATGGTTTTAATAAGTATAAGGGCTAAAGCCCAGGGTTTGTATAGTTTGATTATCTCCGCCATAAATGGCGGAGTTAGTCAGACAAAAAAAATGGCGGAGTTAGTCAGCCATAAATGGACACAATCATCAATTTGCTTGTAAAAAGGATGGTGGTAAATTCTCCAATTCGCTTACTATCAGTTACTTAAAAGGGACAACTAAACGCCTATACCTATTTTTATAAAAGAGTTTTTTGTCCACCGCTTGTATTAAATAATTAGTCGAGCCATTTATAATTGCGTCAAAAGGGTCGCTTGTCCGCCAAGGATTTATCGGGTTAAACTTGTATGAAAAATCTCGTCTGAGAAAACTGTCGTAGTAAATCGGTCGTGTGAAAAAGGTGTCTGCGTATTTTGGGTGCAAATAAATTTTTTGGAATAATAAGTAATTGTCTTGCGTGTAAGATTTGAGCCGAAACGATTGTGATGAAAACGCTGTCTGTGGAGGAAAGTCCATTTGATGAAATGTGGAACTGTCCGTTTGTGCAAAACAAAAAGAAGAAATTGTCGGAATGAAAAGTGTCAGTATAAATTTTTTGTAAGTCATTTGTCTAAACCGTTGTCGGCTTTGATGAATGAGACAGGTCGCCCTGTTTGCTGAGCTTTTCTAAGCGAAATTCTTCCCCGAAAAACCCTGTTGTGCCAGTTGGCTTGAAGTTTTCTGTCATTTGTTATAATTTTTACCCAAATTTATGAAATAGCTATCTGATTTACAAAATTTTAATTTTTAGAGGTGCCCTTATTAGACAGCCCCCGCCATACGCTTTGCACCCTTATACATCTCCACCAGCTTATCCGCCACATAATCAACCTCCTCTTCTGTGTTATACTTACTAAAGGAAAATCGTACCGCACCCCGGTCAGGGTCTGCGTTGATAGCTTTTAAAACGTGCGAGCCAACACTCGCACCACTTGAACAGGCACTGCCTCCGGAAGCAGATATATGTTCAATATCAAGATTGAAAAGGAGCATTTCGTTGATATCCGATTTAGGCAGGGAGATGTTTAAGACAGTGTAAAGGCTTTTATCTTCTGAGGTACAATCACCATTGAATCCGACATTCTCAATGTTATCTACTACTTTTTTGATCATCCTTGATTTTAGTCCTTGTATATGTTTTTTATGTACTTCCATGTTCTTATATGCAATTTCCATAGCTTTGGCGAGGCCAATGATACCGTAAACATTTTCTGTGCCGCCACGCATATTTCTCTCCTGTCCCCCTCCATCAATAAAAGGCTTTATTTTTAATTTGTCATTCAAATACAGAAAACCGACACCTTTTGGCCCATGAAATTTATGAGCTGAGCCTACAATGAAATGCATTTTTAATTTTTGTATATCGTGTTTGAAATGACACATTGTCTGCACCGTATCAGAATGAAATATTGCCTGGTACTGTTCACACAGTTGTCCAATCGTGTCAATATCAACTAAATTACCGATCTCATTATTACCATGCATGAGCGAAACAAAAGAGCCGGAATTGTTCTTAAGCAGCTCTTCCAGGCTTTCAATAATGATATGGCCTTTATTATCTAATTTAACGAAACTTAGTTTTATTTCGCCATTCTTTTCAAGATTATTGAAACTATTCAACACTGCAGGGTGCTCTATCTCGCTCGTGATTGCGTGTTTAATTCCCAAAGTTCTGATGGTACAAATGATGGCTGTGTTATCGGCTTCTGTACCTCCGGAGGTAAAAAATATTTCAGATGGCGATGTATTTAATAAGGAAGCTACAGTTTTTCTGGCTTTTTCAATAGCAGCACGAACCTCTCTGCCATGAGCGTGTATGGAAGAAGGATTACCAAAGTGCTCTACCATAAAAGGTTTCATAGCTTCAAATACCTCATTGTCTAAAGGAGTGGTGGCTGCATTATCAAAATATACTTGCATATTTTTTCTGCTTTTTTTAAAAAACAAAAAAATTGTTTATTAAAATTTCGTTAAATAAATAAAGTTAATTAATTTTGTAATATGAAGAAAGAAAATATTGAAAATAAATTAACTGCAGAGATAGAACTTTTCAAAATATTTTCATACTATTTAATCGCTTTAATTGCAGGGATCTCAACAATTATAATAAGTAAAGCTTACACGGATAAATATGTGTTATTTCTACTTTTGTTAGGAATTTTTTCCTTTCTTATTGTGTTTACCCATTGTATAATTTACTATTTTAAAATTAGAAAATTAAAAAACCTTTTATAAAAAATGGTACTTCTAAGTATTATTATTTTCGGTGTTGGTTTAATTACTTTTTTCAGCATCATGCTAATAACTGAAATTAAAGATCTCATTGAAGAGAGAAAACTAATGAAAGATAAAAAATAATTTATTCGGGTAATTCTTTTTCTTCTGTGATAATTTCTTTGATATCACCCATTATTTTATTTGCTAAAGAATCCGCTGTTGCTGCTGTTTCTGCTTCGGCATATATCCTGATTATGGGTTCGGTGTTTGAATTTCTGAGATGAACCCATTGCTGATCGAATTCTATTTTTACACCGTCAATGGTATTGATTGGCTGTTTGTTATATCGCTTTTTTATTTCCTCAAAAATATGCTTTGTATCGATTTCTTCAAGGTCTATTTTGTTTTTTGAAATATAATAGTTGGGATACGTTGACCTCAATAAGCTTATAGACTTCCCGAATTTTGCCAAATGCGTTAAAAACAATGCAATGCCAACCAGGGCATCTCTGCCATAATGTAACTCCGGGTAAATAATCCCTCCGTTCCCTTCACCTCCGATCACGGCATCGTGTTCTTTCATTGCTTTTACAACATTAACTTCTCCTACAGCCGAAGCAAAGTACCGGCAGTTTGCTTTTTCAGTAATATCCTTCAATGCCCTGGTAGAAGAAAGGTTTGAAACAGTATTTCCTCTATTATTTTTCAGGATGTAATCTGCCACAGCCACCAGCGAATATTCTTCGCCAAACATTTCACCATCTTCACATATCAGCGCCAGCCGGTCAACATCAGGGTCAACGGCAATGCCCAGGTGGGCTCTTTGTAATTTAACTTCGTTGGCAAGGGTTGTTAGATTTTCCGGAAGAGGCTCCGGGTTATGGGGAAACAGGCCATTGGGGGTACAGTTTAATTCTACCACCTCACTGACGCCTAATGCATTCAGGAGTTTTGGTATTGCCAGTCCCCCGGTAGAATTAACACAGTCAGTGACAATTCTGAATTTCTTTGCTTTAATGGCTTCAACATCAACCAATGGAAGTGCTAAAATTTTGTCTATGTGCTTCTGAATATAGCTGTTATCCTGGCGGTAACTGCCCAGGTTGCCAGCTTCGGCAAAATGGAATGTTGAATTTTCAGCGTGCTTAAAAATATTTTCTCCTTCATCAGCAGAGATCAACTCACCTTTATCATTAAAAAACTTCAACGCATTCCATTGAACCGGATTATGACTGGCTGAGATGATGATGCCGCCTGCTGCTTTTTCCATTGTCACCGCAATTTCTACGGTGGGCGTAGTTGACAGACCCAGATCTACAACATTAATTCCAAGACTTTGTAAGGTAGATGCAACCATTTTAGCAATGATCTCGCCTGATGGACGGGCATCACGGCCAATGACTACCAGAGCAGCCCCCCCGCCTCCTGCAATGCTGGCCCGATGTCCATTAGACATCGTCCTCCCCGGAGGTGGGACTTTTCCATCCCTTTTCTCTTTGGGAGGGATGAGGGAGTGGGAAGTCCCCCCTTTGGGAGGATTTAGGGGGGCTAATTGAGTACCAAACGCAGCGGTGAACTTTACTACATCAATGGGGGAGAGCGATTCACCGCACTTCCCGCCTATGGTTCCTCTTATGCCGGATATAGATTTTATTAGAGCCAAGAACTATAAGAACCCTGTTAAATAATCCCGATTAGTTATTAGAAATAAACTCCTGTTTTGCCAATTGAGAACTATCATCTGATGATCTCTCTTCTCCTTCCTTCTCACAAACCGTCTCCTGATCCACCACTTTACCGCAAATACCACAAACAATACCTTCTTTTCTCAGGAAAGGGCTTTGTGTAGCACACGTGCCTTTAAATTCACCTTTCTTTAAGAAGATTAACCTCACCGATAAAAGGGCAATTGCTAATCCTACTAAACAAATTGATAATATAACTGTAGCCATGATGGAAATTAGAAATGACTAATTTGGTTATTGGTTTTTGGTTGGTTAGTTATAGTTGAATGGTTTTTGGTTCTGGTTTTATAGTTATTTAGTTTTATGCTTTCTTAGTTGGTTTGGTATTTGTTTTGTTAAAAATCACATTAATCTCTACGAATTACGAATAATCGAATTACGAATTCGTAGGGCAAATATTCGTATAGGCAAAGAATTAAACCACAAAACTAATAAACTAAAACCAGTGACTAAATAACTATAACTAACCAACCAAAAACTAATAACTAAAATTTTTTATCATTTTAGGCATTTCTAACTGTAGCCATGATTGTTTATATTTACGACAATTTTTTAAGATTGCTCAAATATAAGTATTTTTACTAAAAAAAACATATTTCAGTTCATGAAAGTTCCAAATAAAAATAGGTTTCAAATTTCCAGGAAAAAACAAGTAGTAGCATTTGACCGGTTATTGTCTATAATGGCAGAACTGCGTGTAAAATGTCCCTGGGATAAAAAGCAGACAATGCAAAGCCTGAGAATGAAGACCATAGAAGAAGTCTATGAATTGTCAGAAGCTGTTTTAAATAACAAAACCGGTGAAATTAAAGAAGAACTAGGAGACCTTATGCTGCATATTATCTTTTATGCCCAAATAGCTTCCGAAACCAACGATTTTGATATTGCAGATGCTTTGAACGGAATTTGTGATAAATTAGTAAAACGGCATCCACACATTTATGGAAATATTATTGCAGAGACTGAAGAAGAAGTAAAACACAATTGGGAAAAGTTGAAACTAAAGCATGGTAAAAAATCTATTCTTGAAGGAATTCCCAAATCAATGCCTGCTATGATAAAGGCTTTACGAATACAGGAAAAAGTTGCTGCTGTCGGTTTTGATTGGGCTAAAAGACAACTGGTTTGGGAAAAGATAGAGGAGGAGCTCAATGAGTTTAAGGATGAATTTAACGGCCTGGATGACCAACAAATAGACCTGGGAAAAGCGGAGAATGAGTTTGGCGATTTGTTGTTCTCATTGGTCAATTATGCCCGTTTTTTAAAGATAAACCCTGAAGATGCGCTTGAACACACAAACAAAAAAGTTATAGAACGGTTCCAGCATCTTGAAGCAGAAATAAAAAAGGAGGGAAAAAAGATTGAAGAGATGGATTTAAAAGAACTTGATAAGTATTGGGAGAAAGCAAAGTTGCTTGATACTTGATGCTAGTGTTTAGTTGTGTAAGTTTTCTATAGATTTGCAAACAGGTTTTGAGGCGGGAAAAAGCTAATTCCAAGTAAAAAGTAAAAAGTAAAAAGTAAAATGAAAAAAACTGCCTCCATATTTTTACTTTTTACTTTTTACTTGGAATTTGGGACTTGGGACTTGGGACTTAAATTTAATTATATAGATTATTTATGCAATTTAACAGTAGAATGAATGCAAATAAGAATAAACGCAAATATGACCAAGAGCAAGAAACCTTCTAACAAGAAAACTTCGGAAATTCCCTCCCATATTCCATCTGAAATTTCCGAAGGTTGTGAAATGAAAATAAAAGTAAATCCAAAGACAAAGAAAATTTAAAATGAAAAAAACCGCCTCCATATTTTTACTTTTTACTTTTTACTTTTTACTTGGAATTTGGGACTTGGAATTTGGGACTTGGGACTTGGGACTTAAATTCAATTATATAGATTATTTATGCAATTTAACACTGGATATTGGTCATTAGTCATTGTTTATTGTCTATTGTCTATTGTCTACTGTCAACTGCCTACTGCTACTGCCCCTGCTACTTCTTTACTATCCTACCCGGCACTCCCACTACTACAGTATTATCAGGAACATCATCAATAATAGCAGCTCCTGCACCGATCACACACCACTTTCCAATATGAATGCCTGGAATTACGGATGCTCCTGCACCAATAAGAGTACCTTCACCAACCTTTGCATTCCCGCATAAAACGGCATTTGGAGAAATATGTACAAAATCTTCCAGCACGCAATCATGATCAATAGACGACATGGTATTTAAGATACAATGCTTGCCTACGCTGCAGCCGGATTGTACAATACTTCTGTGAAAAATTACCGTTCCATCATCTATCTGCGCAAATTCTGAAATAATAGCAGAAGGATGTATTGCTTTTCCAAAATTATGCTTTACTTTTTGAGAGACCTCTTTCCGGGTTAAATTATCTCCAATTGAAATAATAATTTTTTCATTGGGTAAATGATCATGCTGATATACCCCAATCACTTTAATATCATTCAAAAGCACTAGATCAGGATTATCGTCAAATATGCCTTTTATATCTACTTTGTTAGCGAAAATACAATCAATTACAACTTTGGCGTGGCCGCTTGCTCCGTATAAGATCATTAATAAATTCGTTAGTTAATAGTATCGGAATTTCAATGTTTAAATGAAATTTATATTTCAATCTATTATTTGTGCTCTTAATGAACAGTTGCTGGGCTCTGGTTACTGGGTTCTGGATTGTCATTGTCAACTGCCACTGCTTCCCTTGAACTTCTCCATCGTAGCGCTACTCACCGACCTTATCCCTTCCATCTTCAGGATCTTAAATATAGTGATAAAAAATATCTTTACGTCTAAACAAAAAGAAATATGTTCTGCGTACCAGATATCATATTCAAATTTTTTCTCCCAGGTGATAGCATTCCTGCCATTGACTTGTGCCCAGCCTGTGATCCCGGGCTTTACCAGGTGTCTTTTTGCCTGCTCTTTGCTGTAAAGTGGCAGGTATTCCATGAGTAACGGCCTGGGACCTATCAGGCTTAAGTTTCCTTTCAAAACATTGAGCAGCTGCGGCAATTCATCAATGGATGTCTTACGAATAATTTTACCTGCAAATGTAAGTCTTTTATTATCCGGAAGTAAATTCCCGTTTCTGTCTGTTTTATCATTCATGGTTTTAAATTTAATGATGTAAAAAGGTTTGGCTTGTAAGCCTGGCCGTTTTTGAACAAAAAACATCTTTCCCTGATTTGCTGCTGCCAACAAAAGAGCTGCCACAATAAAAACAGGAGAAGTGGCAATGAGCAGCAAGATGGAAATAACCAGATCAAGAGATCTTTTAAAGAAGTGTTGGTACATTAGGCGCATAGAGCGTAGCGCATGGTGCTTGGCGCAAAACGGATAGTGCATAGGATATAGCATACAATGAATGCTATGCGCCATGCGCAAAAATACAAAGGTAATAATTTTTTAAATAAAGATTTAGATATTTTGTCCGGTAAAATCTAATTTGTTAATTTGCGTTTCCATCAAGTCTTAATAAACTTTAAACTATCTGTGTTTATGAACTTTGAATTTTTCTTTTACCTGCTATTATTGTCATTATTCGGATTTACCCAAACTAACCGGGCACAGTCTGGCTACGACCTGACAAATCAAATGATCGCCACAGCAAAGCGAGTCCAAACAATGGAATTTACCTTAAAAACCTTTGAGCGTATAGAAGGTAAAATGATCGAACAAAAAATGTATGTAAAATGGATGCGTGAGCCGTTCAAAATATACGTAAAACAAGCTTATCCGAATGAGGGGGTGGAAATATTATATGTTAGCGGAGCTAATAAGGATAAAGCCCTTGTTGCACCAAATAGTTTTCCATGGTTTAATCTCAAGCTCGATCCTTATGGCGACTTAATGCGGGCAGATCAGCATCATACCATATTTGGGATTGGCTTTGACAAGACGGTTTCAATACTGGAATCCCTGCTGAAAAAATACGGGACCCAGGCTGCATCCATGGTCAAAAATTATGTTACGGTGGAGTGGAAAGGTATTGAATGTTACAAAATATTTATGATGAATCCTAATTTTAAATACATAGACTATACTATCAAAGAGGGAGAGACATTGCTTACCATTGCCAAAAAATTTAAGTTATCTGAACACATGATACTGGAAAAGAACGAAAAAGTAGATAATTATGATGATGTTGACCAGGGGCAGGTGATCAAAATACCCAATGATTATGCTAAGAAAATGACCATTTACATAGATAAACAAAAAATGATCCCTGTTGTAATAAAAGTCTATGACGATCAGGGGCTGTATGAGCAATATGAACATTCAAGGCTAGAGATAAACCCCGTATTTGATTCTGATGAATTTAGTGAGGATTATGAAGAATACGGGTTTTAATGTAACTCAGATTTGTAATCTGAGTTGGGCGATGAATATTGGATATTGGACCCGCCTGCCATAGGCCTTTGGCGGGCAGGTGTTGGATTCTGGGTGGCCATCATCGGATGGCTCAGGTGGATATAGGGTTGTGCCATCCGATGAATTTGCTGGTAATTTTATAATATTGAATACTTCTATACAGGATGATAGAAGGTAAATCTATTTTAAATTAATTTCCTATTGGTTTCTGTTTTTAAATGTTAATTTTGACTCATGCGAAATTTAAGTTCATACACTATAGTCGCCAAAACCTGGAGCGTAGCATTTTTTATAGCCGGACTTTTGTTTTTGATCTTTCCGGCACAATTAGGGCAATCGCTTACGCACTTTGCAAACAGTATCGGATTGAATGGTACTATCCTGGTCCCAACCGGCAGCTTGTGGTACATTCTCACGCTTTCTCTCATGGGTACGCTGGTATTATTAGCAAGAACAACTGCCCGTTATCCTGAACGGCAAGCACCTTATGTTACGATTCTTTCAGCTAAAACTATAAGTGTTGCCGGGTTTTTAGTACTTTCCATCACCAATGGCCCTGCATGGCTGCTTTGTGCTTTAACAGATGCTTTTGTAGCGATTACTTTATTTATTACACATTCTTCTGTAGTATCCAAAAAACTTGTAAAGGGATTTGCACGTATTCACCCCGCCAAATCTCCTCATTATGAAGTTTGGTTTGGCAAGATTGATATTTCACCGGGCAGAGCTTTTTGGTTCAGGTACACCATCATTAATGGAGTGAAAAAAGAGGCAAGCGCCTGGGCAATTCTTTTTGATCATGAAAAATCGGAGCAAAGCGGAGCTCCCCCCGAATACTCGGGGGGAGTGGCTGTTGGAAAACAAACATGGCCCCTGGGTGATTTAGCTCCATCAAACTGTATTATCATTCCCGATAACAAGAATACAGAACGATTTCAGGATCTTCCGCAGGTTTTTCACCTGGGCAGCGCTCACCTTGACGGTGCCAATGCGATAGGACAAGCTAACGATATTTCCTGGGACCTTGAGTTTACAGCTAATGGCCACCGGTTTGAGCATGTTCCTCCTTTAGTAAAATTCCTGCGGGTAGCCAAAAGCACCTACGATGCCTGTTTTCTGGACCTGCGTTTTTCTGGTACTGTCAAAGTTGGTTCGGAAATTATTACCCTAAAAGACCGGCCAGGTATGATTGGCCATATCTATGGCAAAAAGAGCGCTCATTCATGGGCATGGGCACATTGCAACAATTTTGAAGGACAGGAAAACGTGGTCTTTGAAGGTCTGTCTGCCCGTATCAAATTAGCCGGCAAAGTAACAAAGCCACTTTCTTCATTTATTCTAATTGTAGGCGAGCGAAGGTATGTGTTTTCCTCTACCATAAAATTGCTGACTGCTCAATCAGCGTTTGGAGATGGCAGATGGGAATTTATGGTAAAAAACTCAAAAGTAATGCTCAAAGGAACAGCCACTGCACCGCAAAAAGTAGCACTTGTGGAATATACCGATACAGATAATTCCAATCTTTGGTGTTATAATAGCAAAATGGCCGCACTAAAGCTGGAATTAACTGATCTGAAAACCAAAAAGGTTGAAGTTTTTGAATCAGTGGCTACGGCAGCATTTGAGATCGTTAACCGGGAATTGCCTTCCCAAAGGGTTGATCTATAAATGTAAAATAAACCATAGATGGTTTATACAGTCGTTATGCAATATTAAAAAAAGAAACACCTTGAATAATGAAACAATTAATTTCTATTCTAATATTCCAATTTTCAGTATTTAATGCTTTTGCTCAGTGGACAAATTTAGGGCTAAATGAATTTAAAGTTAATGACTTAACGATTTATTCAGATACAATTTATGCAAGTACTGAAAATGGTATATATAAAAAAAATATTTTCAGTACTGACACAGTTTGGTTGAGTTGTGGTAAACAAGGCTATTATGTTGTACAAACTTTAGTAGAAAACTATCAAACCTTTATTTCTCTAATACAATTAGGGTCGACAAATACAACACAGATCTATAAATCTAATGATGCTGGCAATACTTTTGTATTAATGAATACAGACACCTCAAATTTTAATAGCTATCAATTTCTTGACCATATTGCGCATCCTACCAACAACTACGACACCCTGTATTTTCTAAACCACCAATTGAAAACCAATGATGGCGGAATTACATGGGAAAGTATTTACAACACAAAACAAACAGACCGTTTTATTATGGTTAACCCTACCAATCATTCGCAATTATTAATTGGAGGTGAAACGGGTTTCTTTTCTGCATATTTGCAATACTCAAATGATTACGGCAAAACATGGACAATTCCTGCAATGAATTCATTTTTTGCAGGAGATAATGCAATACATGATTTAGCCATTGACGACTCTATTTGGTACGCTGCTGGAGAAGGAGTGATTGCCAAATCTACAGATGAAGGTGAGAATTGGTTACAAGTGTTAAATCTATGGGCGGATAACTCACCATTCAGTTTGTATTATACAGATATTGAATTTAGTCCTGTAAATAAAAATATTTTATATGTTACAGGCTTGAAATCATCAGGCTCTAACAAGGTGCCTTTACTCTATTCTGAAAATCAAGGAGCAACTTGGGACACTATATCATGCAGTAGTATAACTTCAAATCAAAGAATTAGATGTATAACGATAAAAAATACGGATAATACTGATAATGTTTTTTTAGGGGGGAATGGTGTTTATTTGTATAAAAAATTAGTCAATAATTTGCTACAACTCAATTCTAATTTAGACTTGATAATTTACCCAAACCCTGCTAATAACCTATTATACATTAAAACAGATAAAACAATTTCTAACATTAAAATATATAATGCTTTGGGTTACGAAGTCCTTGTTGAACAAAATAAAGAAAATATCATTAATCTTTACGCATTATCAACTGGACTATATATAATGACATTAACGATTGAGAATGTAGAAGTTACTAGAAAATTTATTAAAGAATAATAATAACATTGCATAACAAAAAATATAGTGCATTTGGTAGATAATGCTAAAAATGAAGATTGTAGCAATAAATTAACTTAGTAGTACATTGAAAGTTTGGAGCGTTGAAATGCCAAACGCACCATATTCAAACCGTTAACAATAATAGTTATACTAAGATGTAAAATAATGATTATATTTGCAAACAGTGTAGAAAATTAATTTTACAAATTCAGCACAAAAATCATAGATTAAATTTAAAACTATCCTGAAAATCAAAATTCTTATACATGAGGATGAAAAAAAAGGTTATTGGGCAGAAGTTCCTTCCTTACCAGGTTGCTTTACACAAGCTGATACTATGGAAGAATTAATACAAAACATTTATGAAACAGTTGAGGGATATTTGGAAGTTAGGGAAGAAAGTATTATTAACGAAGCATAATGAAAATGACTGATATTAAAGAAGATGAGTTGTAAATCTTAATTCAATTATACAAACATAGTTCCATTTTAATGAACAAAAAAATCTATGACTATATCGTAATTGGCTCCGGCTTTGGTGGCTCAGTATCCGCCATGCGGCTGGCCGAAAAGGGATATAGTGTGTTAATACTTGAAAAAGGCAAAGCCTATCAGGCTAAAGATTTCCCGAAAACAAACTGGAATTTTCCTAAATTTTTCTGGGCTCCCTTGATCAAATGGTTTGGGTTTCAGAAACTATCCTTTTTCAAAGAAGTTTTCATTTTAAGCGGAGTTGGAGTAGGTGGAGGCAGTCTGGTTTATGCTAATACCCACATGTTCCCCCCCGATGAATTTTTTAGTAATACTGCCTGGTCATACTTCAAAGATTGGAAAAAAGTCCTGGAGCCGTTTTATGAAAAAGCTCGTTTCATGCTTGGAACAACGAAGAACAAATCATTTGACCGGGAGGATGAAGTGCTGCAGGAAGTTGCGAGAGACATGGGGCGTGAAAGTTCGTTTGAAGGAGTGAATGTAGGCGTTTATTTTGGCGATACGGAAAAGGAAGTTGATCCTTATTTCAAAGGGTTGGGACCAAAACGTAAAGGCTGCATTGAATGTGCCGGCTGTATGGTTGGCTGCCGGCATAATGCGAAAAATACATTAGACAAAAATTACCTTTTCTTTGCCAAAAAGTTTGGTAGTGAGATAGAAGCCGAACGCATGGTTGAACAAATCGAATTCAGGGAAGATCATTACCATATCCATACCCATTCCAGCACATCATGGTTTAAACGAAATAAAGAGACTTTCATTAGTAAAGGATTGGTAGTTTCGGGAGGTGTGCTTGGAACAATGAATATATTGCTAAAACAGAAACACAAAAATAAAACGTTAACAGCATTGTCTGACAAGCTGGGTGAAAACCTCAGAACCAATTCAGAATCACTTTGCGGGGTAACAGCTCCAAAAGAAAAGCTCAATCACGGCCTTGCGATAACATCTATCTTCAACCCGGATGAAAAAACCCATATTGAAGTGGTAAAATATCCTGATGGCTCTGATGCAATGAGGTTATTTTCAACCTTAGCAACAGGACCCGGGCACCCGGTTATTCGTATCATAAAATTGTTTTTTAATATTCTAAAGAATCCCTTTAAGTTTCTGAAAATAATGGTAGGAAAAAACTGGGCAAAAAAATCGGTGATCTTCCTGGTAATGCAAAGTGTTGAAAATTCAATGAAAATGGTCTATAAACGTTTTCCTTTCTTCCGGATCTCAATCTGGAACAAAAAAGAGAACCGCGTACTTCCCTATATTGATATTGGCCAAAAAGTAATGCTGGATTACGCCAAAAAGATCAACGGCATACCCCAAAACACGATCACCGAGGTTTTGTTCAATATGTCAACAACAGCGCATATCATCGGTGGCTGCCCGATGGGAAAAAACAAAGCCGAAGGTGTTGTAAATGATAAATTTGAAGTTCATGGTTATCCCCGGATGTACATATTAGATGGTTCTATTATTCCCTGCAACCTGGGCGTCAATCCCAGCTTAACGATC
>VRUD01000057.1 GCA_019456305.1 Cytophagales bacterium
TTTGTATTTATCTCTATTTTCCAATGCGGGGGGTCGGGACAAGTTTTTGCAAAACGGTTTCATGGGTGCAAGATAGGAAAAAAGTTATTTACCTAAAAATCCAAGAAAAGATGAAACCACGAATTACACGAATTACACAAATTAAATTAGTGTAATTAGTGTAATTCGTGGTTTCATCTACATCCTTATCCCAATCACCAGCACATCATCAAATTGCTGGCGGTTTCCTTTCCATTTTTCAAAAGTCTTTTTCAGGGTATCGTGTTGCTGATCCAGGGAGAGGGGTTGAATATCGAGGAGTAATTGTTTGAGGCGTTTATTCAAAAACCTTTTGACGCCAGGACCGCCAAACTGGTTTGCATAACCGTCTGAACATAAATATAAGGTATCATTTTTTTGTAGAGACAAGGCATGTTGAGCGACAGCGAAATCCCGATTCTGTCGGGGCCTCGTCTCTACACCTTTGATCTCTTGCAGGCTGTTATTTCTGACGAGGTAGAGAGGCCTTCGCGAACCGGCAAATTGCAATTTTTTGTGTTTTTTATCAATAACACATAATGCTACCTCCATAGCAGCCCCCCTGCCTCCCACAATGCCGGCCCGATGTCCATTAGACACCGTCCTCCCCGAAGAGGGGACTTTGCCAGCACTTTTGCCAAGCCCCCCTGCCTCCCGCAATGCTGGTTCGATGTCCATTAGACTTCGTCCTCCATCAGATTTAGAAAAAACAGATTCAAAACCAATATTGAGTAATTTCAAAACTTCAGCAGGATCTTCAATACCTTTTTCAATAATTGTTTGATTCAAAAGATTATTTCCGATCATAGATATGAATGCTCCCGGCATACCTTGTGCCGAACAATCACAAGCGGCTACAAAAGCTTTGCCGTTTCTTTCTGTAAACCAGTATAGGTCCACACCAATAATATCTCTTGGTATGAATAAAATGAAGGATTCAGGTAAAAGGGTACCAATATCCTTTAATGAAGGCAGCATAGCCTGTTGTATATCCCTGGCATAGTTCATACTATCTGTAAAATCCATATTTTTTTGCCTGATCTTTGCCTGTGCGTTTTTTATTTTGGTTATATCCGAATCAATGGCTACCAAATTTTTAACCTTCCCGCGAGCTGTTAATATTGGAGTGAGCGTTGTTTGTACCCAGAGCGCTTCACCTGTTTTGGTATAGTTCAGCGCTTCATAAACTACCGAATGTTTTTTTTCAATACATTCACTTATCAACTGTTTAATGTTGGGATTGTGACTCGTATCAATCAAGTTGTATCCCTTTTTTGCTTTAAATTCTTCAAGACTATAGCCGGTTAATCGTGTAAAACTTTCATTTGCCCATTCTATATTTCCATTGGCATCAGTTATTATCACACCGTTATCAGTTTTACTGGCTACAATAGAGAGCTTTTCGAGGTTTATATTGACTTTTTGCAGCTTTTCCTTTTCTTTTTGAAGTTGTTTGGTATGTAAATCTACCTTCTCTTCCAGTATTCTTTTTACTTTGATCAAATTTCGTTCACGTAATTTAATAAAAAGAAAAATCCCAATTATAACTGCTAAAATATACATACCATAAGCCCACTTTGTTTTCAAGGGATGATTGGTGATAGTAAAGCTAAAGGTGGTAGGCTCCCGGTTCCAGAATCCGTCATTGTTACACGATTCTACTTTAAAGGTATACGATCCGGGCGGCAGGTTGGAATATACTGCCTGGTTATTAGAAGTGCGTGGCGCCCAGTCTTTATCAAAATTTTCCAGTATATAAGAATACCTGACTTTATTCGGATTGGTAAAACATATACCTATGAATTCAAATGATATGTGGTTTTGATCATAAGGTAACACAGCGTTTTGTGGTAACAAAGTATCTTTTAGAAATACCCTATGACGGATAATTTTTGTTTTTGCCTCAATCAGATTGAGCTTATCCTTTTGAGGCAGATATTTAATAGCGCCTTTAATTGTACCAAACCATAAGTCGCCTTTGCTGTCTTTTAACACAGCATTGGTATTGCATTCAATGCCCAAAAAACCTTCTTCTTTGCCGTAATGCTTAAATTTCTTTTGCAATGATTTTTTATAATAATCAATATCCAGCTTATCTATGCCTTTGTTGGTTCCTATCCATAAATTTTTATCATCATCAAAAATTATAAAATAAACTGTATTTGAACTTAGACCATCCTCTTCAGTGAAATTAATAAAAGAAGCCCCCCCCGATGGGGGGGCTTTGCCATCGCTTTTGCTACTTGAACGCTGCGATCTGCCAGGTAGTTTCAGCCGCGGGCGGTTTGCTTTGTACAGGGGTAGGTTCGCCATCAACTGACTAACACCACCGCCATAAGTACCAAACCACATATTACCTTTATCATCTTCCAAAATGGTAAAAACATAATTATTGCTTAAGCCATCTTTTTCTGTATAATTAATAAAGTGTTGGGGAGACCCTTTTGATGTTTGATGTTCAATGCCTGCCCCGTAGCGAGGTACGAGCGTATCGGGGTTCGATCTTTGATGTAGTGGATCACCCGGTATAAGTTTACTCACACCTCCCTTAGTGCCAAACCAGAGGTACCCTTTGCTATCCTGGTAAATGGTTCTTACTGTATTATTTGCCAGGCCATCTTTTTCTGTATAATAGGTAAATTGAGGCGAAGGATCTCTACCTTTGTTTTGGCTTACATTAAGCTTAGTAACACCACTCTCATAGGTACCAAACCATATATTACCTTGGCGGTCTTCAAAAACGGTATAGACCAAATTATTACTTAAGCCCCCGATGCAGTTGATACTGCCATCGGGGCAAGTATCTTTTTCTGCATAATTGATAAATATTGGTCGAGATCCACGACTTTTATCCCGGACAAGCTTACTCACACCCTCCCGGGTAGCTATCCACAGATCTCCCTTACGATCTTCAATTATCTGCCTGACCTTATTATGGATTAAACCATCGTTTACACTATAATTCGTATAATGTAATTTATCAGGGTCATATTTACTGATCCCACCATAAGTACCAAACCAATAGCTTCCTGATCTATCCTCAAAGATTGAAAAAACCATATTATCAGCTAATCCTCCCTTTTCAGAATAAATGGAAAATCGCATGCTTTCAAACTTACAGATCCCGGCTCCGGAAGTACCAAGCCATATATTGCCTTCCCTGTCCTGGAAAATTGATAATATTTCATCACTGCATAATCCTTCAGCGGAGGTAAATTTATTAAACCGGTATTGGCCCCTCCCTTTACTTTGTTCGTAAAGAGTTTCCCGTGACAACATGCACACTCCCCCTCCATCGGTGCTAAACCATAGATTACTACTTTTGTCTTCTATTATAGCCCATATTTTATTATTACTTAGACCATCACGTACAGTAAAGTTGATAAATTGATAATCCGGGTGTTCATTTGGGTTGTATTTGGTAAGGCCACCTCCAAATGAACCAAACCAATAATTGCCTTTACTGTCCTGAATGATAGAGAAAACCGGAAACTTGTTTATTGCTTGTTTTCTGGTAATATTAACAAAACCAATTCTCCTGTAATATTTATAGACGCCATTACCGGTTCCAAATACCAGGTTTCCTTGTTGATCTTTTATTATTGAGAAGATGTTAATACTGTATAGGCCATTTTTTTCATTATAATTATAAAACCTTTTACCGTCAAATTCGCTCACCCCACCACCATCAGTACCAAACCAGAGATGCCCTTTACTGTCTTCACATATCGCCCTGACATTATTATTACATAATCCATCATCTGTAGTAAAATTAATGAACACAGGCGGTAAATTTTCATTATCACTTGCTATCAGCTTGCTTAAGCCTCCACCTGCAGAGCCAAACCACAGATTGCCTTTACGATCTTCCAGAATGACATTGATACTGTTTTTAACTAAACCATCCGTTGTATTATAATTTACGAACTTGATCCCGTCAAATTTGCTTACACCCCCGCCATCAGTTGCAAACCACAGGTATCCTTTATTATCCTGGCAAATAGCATATACACTTGACTGAGACAGACCGTGTTCTACCGAGAAGTTCCGGAAATTGTAGCGCTGAGCTTTTAATTTCACCCCGTTAGATAAGATTAATATCAACAATACAATAATATAATAATAGTGCGAAAAACTATTAACCCACTTCGCTTTCAAAAATAAATATCTCACGGGGTGAAGATTGAATCCCGATAAAATCGGGAGAAAATTGAAGATTAATAATATGGAAACGAATTTCTTCATTGCTGCATGAATGTACAATAGTATTATTTGGTGTAATTGGCAAATAAATATGCGTAAAGCTATTTAAAAAAGTTGACTTTTTTGGTGTTTATTAGCTTTTTTTATTTAGAATAATAATATCTGATTAACCGATAACCAATAAACCGGAATTTTCATATATTTACCCCGTTAAATCTTTACCCTTCGGGATCCAAGTAAAAAGTAAAAAGTAAAAAGTAAAAAGGAAAAAGGAAAAAGTGAAGAATAATACTTTTTAATTTCTAATTTTTACTTTTAAATTTTTAATTTTTAATTGTTCATTGCCCTAAACACGTCACTTCAAAATGTTCAATAAATTTACTCTAAATATTTTTTTAATACTCGCCCTGATCGTTCTTCTCGGATGGTTGTTTTCTAATATAGTCATATACTTTGTAGTATCTATCATTTTAGCTACCATTTTAAGGCCCCTCACTGAACGGATAAGCCAGATACAAATTTTTAGAGTAAGGTTTCCAAGGGCATTGGCTGTACTATTATCATTTTTAGTGTTTGTATTTGTGGTAGGGCTCTTTGTGCTGTTATTTGTTCCTCTTGTCTCTGAACAGGTACAAATCATCGTTAATATTGATTTTGACAGATTGACCGAAACTATTCTTATTCCGGTCAAAGCAGTTGAAGATTATTTAATTCAATACCGGATCATTGAAGGTGAACAAGGATTTCTTGACAACATCCGCGAAACTATAATTTCATTGGTACGCAGCCTGGATTTTAGCGAGATATTAAATTTCATATTCAGCTTTACCGGCAATCTCTTCGTAACTGTTTTAGCTGTATCTTTTATAACCTTTTTCCTTGCCTATCAAAAAGGACTTCTTCGCGATTTATTCCTTGCTATGGTACCAAACCAATATTTTGAACTTACTATTAGCGCCCTGAACAAAATAGATAAATTGCTTACGAATTATTTGCTCGGATTGTTGTCCCAGATGTTTGCCGTATTCACCATAGCCGCTTTGGGCCTTACTATAGTGGGGGTAAAATATGCAGTCACTATTGCGGTATTTGCCGCCATTGTGAACTTGATCCCATATATTGGGCCCTTATTAGGAGCATTATTTGGGATCATTGTAGGCCTTTCAACTTTATCCTTTGCAAATTTTGGGAACGAATACTGGGTATTGATCCTGAAAATCGTATCCGTATTTGCTGCCGTTCAGATCACTGACAATATCATTTTTCAGCCTGTTATCTTTTCAAAAAGTGTAAAGGCACATCCTTTGGAGATTTTTGTAGTGATCTTTGCCGGAGCAGCACTGGCAGGTCCTGTTGGCATGATCGCTGCAATTCCTGTTTATACTATATTGAGGGTAACGGTTGTTGAATTATGGAAAGGGTACGAGAGTTATAGTATTTTTAAGAAAAGTAAAAAGTAAAAAGTAAAAAGTTAATAGCAGTTAAAAACGGTTAAAAATGGTTGCAATGGAAATCCCATTTCAAAAAGTAACCGGTATTAACCGATATTAACTGAATTATTGTTTAAATACTCAACATAAATGTTGAGGTACAATAACTCAACAACTTAACAACTTAACTTTCATGGCATTAAAATGTGGAATAGTCGGACTACCAAACGTGGGTAAATCAACCTTATTTAATGCTTTATGCAGTACAAAAGCAGAAGCATCAAACTTTCCTTTCTGTACCATAGAGCCTAATTTGGGCATAGTGGCAGTACCTGACCAGCGGCTTGATGTTTTAAATGATCTGGTAAAACCCAAAAAAACAACGCCCACCACAATTGAATTTGTAGATATAGCAGGCCTCGTAAAAGGCGCCAGCAAAGGAGAAGGATTGGGTAATCAATTTCTCGGCAATATTCGAGAAGTTGATGCCGTCATTCATGTACTCAGATGTTTCGAAGATCAAAATATAGCGCACGTTTCCGGCAATATTGACCCTGTGGCAGATAAAGAGGTGGTTGATACTGAACTTATGTTAAAGGACCTGGAAACAGTTGATAAAAGGATAAATAAAACAGAAAAAACCGTTAAAAGCGGAGATTCGGAAGCCAGGAACAATCTTGAAGTCTTATTAAAATACAAATTGCACCTTGAAGCTGGAAAACCTGCACGAAGCATTAGCCTGGATAAGCAAGCAAGGCAAGCTGTTGATGATCTTTTTTTACTTACTGAAAAGCCGGTAATCTATGCTGCTAATGTAGACGAACAGACCATCATTAATGGTAACCAATATGTTAAAACACTGCAGGAAGCCGTAAAAAGAAGTAGCAGTAGCAGTTCGCCCTCCGTCCCTGATAGCAGTGAAAGTATAATAACAATCTGCGCATCTATTGAAGCCCAGATCGCTGAATTAAGTGATGAAGAAGAAAGAAAGATGTTTTTAAAAGAATATGGACTGGAAGAATCGGGTTTATCAAGACTGATCAGGGCTTCTTATAAATTGCTGGACCTGGCAACATTTTTTACTGCTGGTGAAAAAGAAGTTCGTGCCTGGACTATCAATAGAGGCAGTAAAGCACCACAAGCTGCAGGCGTCATTCACAGCGATTTTGAAAAAGGATTTATTAAGGCTGAAGTTATTAAATTTGGCGATTTTCAGCAATATAAAAGCGAATTAGCATGTAAAGAAGTCGGTAAAATGGCTATTGAAGGGAAAGATTATGTAGTGGAGGATGGGGATATTATATTGTTTAAATTTAATGTATAAAATGAAATAAAGTTCAGAGTTTAGAGTTTCAAGTTTCATGAATGAGTCCACTCTAATAAGTCCAAAAAATAAAAATGCCACCAAATCACCAAAGCACTAAATCCCACAAAACCCTGAAAATCAATTAGTTAATTTTTAGTGGGATTTTGTGTTTTTGTGCTTTTGTGGCAAAAAAGACTTTTTAGAGTGAACTCACGAATTAATTAACGGAATTATGCGATTATTTTTTAAGCTTTTAGCTAAAATAAATAAGATAATACTGCCAAAGTACGTTCACAAAGACCTGAATAAGCTAAGTACGTTTGATAAGATAATAATTGGGTTTAAGTATTGGGTGAGGATGAATGCAATGAAATAAAATGGGCATTATAACCCCATGGGAGTCCCACTTCCCGTGGGGCTCCCAATAGGGGATTATGGCAATCTTCATTCGGAGCCCCACTTGGAGTGGGACTCCGATGTACGGAAATGACCATAATCCTCCCCATTTTCATGCATTATATAATGAATACCATGCAATGATAGAAATAGAAACAGGAGAAATTTTAGCCGGTAGTCTTCCATCAAAACAACATAAATATATACAGGTATGGGCAGATATTCATAAAGAGGAATTATTAAAAAATTTTTTGGATTTGAGAGCTGAAATTCAAACATATAAAAAGATCCAACCTTTGATATGAAATGGATAACTAAAATATTAAATGTATCACCTTACGCGATTAAATGTAAGTGGAATGATAATAAAATCAGAACCGTTGATTTAGAAGATTTTATTAAAAACAAAGCTAAGAATCCTCAAAGTAGTTATTATCAACTTTTAGATAAAAAAAGATTTTGTGAAGTTAAATGTGATGGAATTACTTTGTATTGGGAAAATGGAATTAAAATGAAAGATTTAGACGGAAAAACCAAGCCTGCATCCCTTGATATTGACCCAAATGTGGTTTATCAATTGACAGTTGAACCTGCAAAAGAAATAGGCAGTTGACAATTGACAATTGACAATACTGCCCACTGCCTACTGCCGACTGCCGACTGCCAACTGCCTTAACTGCCAACTGCCGCTGCCTACTGCCTTCACTCCCCCTTATAATCCCTTGAAACATACCCTAATAAAAGGTCGGCATGGGTACCGATTGGTCTGTAATAAACCAGGATATCATAAATATTTTCTGTACTATAATAACTTCCTTCAAACCAGGTTTCATCTAAGCGGTGTCGGGTGTTTCCACCAGGTATAGTGGAAGGAAGTGTCTCGAAAAGTTTGATCACATATTTATAATTATAATACCCCTGTTTTAAGAAGGCCTGCCCTGTGTATTTCATCGTTTCAGGGTAATAAATCATCTGAAAGTCATTGTTTAATTTCCAGTCTGACAAGCCACCAAAAATGTAAACATTGCCATTCGCTTCTTCAGGAGAATGTAATATAAAATTCACGTAAACGTAATCTGCATCGGTTGCCGGGTTTCCAGGTTCATAAACGTCAATAATGTATTTACCGTTTATGTCAATTTCTTCACTATACACTTCATTACTTCTGGATTTACTAGTTAGCAGCGTTACAAGATTTTTTTCATCCGTAATATCTATTTTTTTCAAATTACGACCTAAAAACCGGATGCTTCTGATATCAAAAAACCTGTGCTCATTTCCTCCTTCAAAGTTGTTTTCAAGATCAAAGAAATTATATTCCAATAGTTTTTGTTCTTCTCTGACGTAGTTGGGTTTGAGGTTATAAATGGCATTATCCCAGCGATGGTTCTGCCTGACGACTACTTTTATTTGTTCCCTGGGATCAATGATCTCATAATTCTGGTAACTTATATTAAAGTTTACCTGTTGCATGGAATTTCTTTCTGCGATCCCGGTTGAAAAACCAATTTCAGGCACTATTCTTATTTTATTTTGATACACCATGAATCTCCTTGAAATGATCAGATCGTGCTCATCATCTTCTCTATAGATCAATAAGACATAATTGCCGGGTAGCTTTACTTTAGGCAGCTCAAATTTATAATGAATATATTGTACCTTGGTATTAATTGATAATTGGTAATCTTCAATGAAAAATTGGTTATAGTCATAAAGATACTCCATTTCATTGAGCAGCGAAACAGACCAATCTATGTTACAATGTATGATCTTTGCTTTGTAGTTATAATAGTCGTTATCCAATTCATCAAATTCTAATATTAAAGGTATATTTTGATCTATCGGACTCAATGGCGGGTCCAAAACATCATTTGGGGTATCGTAAAAGGGATAAAAAAGTACGGTTTTGATATTGTTTTCATAGATATGATCATCTGTACGGATTCGTTTTTCTTTATAATAGGGTAGTTCAGTATCAGTAGCGCTTATTTGCTGGCTGAAAGGTACGCAGGAGGGAAGAAGGAAGCAAAAGCAGAGTAATACGGTATCATTGTTACAGTGTATCATTGTTTCATTACTCGAAACTCGAAATTCGAAATTCGAAACTCGAAACTCGAAACTCGAAATTACAGTGAATACAAAGTACATGGCACATAGCGTTAGACACACTGCACTTTACTCACAAGTTTTTTTTGAAATCTAATGATATTACAAATTTAAGAAAAAAATATAAAGTTCAAACTTTTTTAAATATATCTAACGGGGTAAACAGATATTACATACTTTTGCCTTATGAAAATTATTATTGCAGGGGCCGGTGATGTAGGTACTCATCTTGCAAAACTGTTGAGTGGCGAGAAACACGATATTGTTGTGATTGATCCGGATGTTGATTTGCTTAAACAGGTAGAATCTCATACCGATCTTTTAACAATTGAAGGTTCTTCTACTTCTATCCATATTTTGAAAGAAGCGAATGTAAAAAATGCAGACCTGGTGATAGCTGTTACTAATTCCCAGGCTGTAAATACGTTAACGGCAATACTGGCGAAAAACCTTGGTGCAAAAAAAACCATATCAAGGATCCATCATTCAGAATACCTGGACCGAAAAGATACGGAAGCATTTAAAAATCTGGGCATTGATCACATGATCTACCCCGAAGAGTTGGCTGCATCGGAAATAACAGGGTTGCTTAAAGAGACTGAAGCAACCGATGTTTTTGAATTTTCAGGAGGAAAATTGGTAATGCTGGTGTTAAAATTAGAAGAAAATACCCCTATTATAGATATGACATTACGCCAGATAGCGCTGGAAAATCCACATTTGAATTTCAGGGCTGTGGCAATACACCGCGATTCACAAACAATTATTCCTACCGGTATTGAAAAGTTTTTAGCAGGTGACCTTGTTTGTGTGCTCACACATCCGAAAGGGATTGAAAAAATAAAAGACTATATAGGCAAAAGAAAAAAAATGAAGATGCAAAATATTATGATCCTGGGCGGAAGCAGGATCGGAATAAAGACAGCAAAGAAGCTTGAGGGACATGGAAACATAAAATTAATTGAGATGAATAAAGAAAAAAGTTTTGAATTGGCAGATAAGCTAAAAAATACCCTGGTAATCAATGGCGATGGCAGAAATGCTGAATTGATCACTGAAGAAGGTATTAATAATATGGATGCCTTTATTTCAGTTACCGGGAATTCCGAAACAAACATTCTCTCTTGTGTGTTGGCTAAAAAATATGGCGTAAAAAAAACCATAGCGCTGATAGAAAATATTGACTACATAGACATTGCTCAAAAGATGGGTGTCGATACTTTGATTAATAAAAAAATGATCACTGCAAGCCATATATTTCAATATACGATGAAGGCCGAAGTAAAAGAATTAAAATACCTGCACGGTATAAATGCAGAAGTATTGGAATTTGTTGCAAAACCCGGTTCCAAAGTTACAAAAGTTCCTATCAGGGAGTTAGAAGTTCCCGAAGGTGCGATCATAGGTGGTATCGTAAGGGGAGATGAAGGTTTTATAGCAATGGGAAGTACGAAAATAGAGGAAAATGACATGGTAGTGGTTTTTTCGCTCCCGGATGCAGTTCATAAGATTGAGCAATACTTTAATTAATTGTATCAGAATTTCAATGTTTATTGCTTATGCTAAATTACAAAATAATTCTCAACGTATTAGGCTTCTTACTTATTTTGAATGGCATCCTGATGCTTTTTGCATTGCCGTTTTCACTCTATTATAAATCGGGCGATGTATCAGCAATTTTAACATCTGCCATGATAACTGCCCTGGTAGGCGCTGCATTGTGGTTTTCGACTAGAAAAAATGAAAATAAAAATATAGGCAAAAAAGAAGGTTATCTCATTGTAAGTTCGGGTTGGTTAGTAATTTCACTGTTTGGCGCTTTACCTTATTTGATCAGTGGCGCTATCCCAAATTATACCGATGCTTTTTTTGAATCAATATCCGGATTTACTACCACCGGTGCATCCATTCTAAATGATATAGAGGCACTGCCCAAAGGCGTACTATTCTGGAGAAGCATGACGCAATGGATAGGCGGCATGGGAATTATCGTACTTTCACTTGCTATCCTACCCTTCCTGGGTATTGGAGGTATGCAGTTATTTGTTGCAGAAGTTACGGGTGTAACCACTGATAAGCTCCATCCTCATATAAAAGAAACTGCAAAAAGATTATGGGGGATCTATGTACTGCTCACAATAATTCAAACCGGATTTTTACTGTTTGGAGGTATGGATCTGTACGATGCTTTTTCACATTCATTTACTACAATGTCAATAGGGGGATTTTCCACAAAACAAGCTAGTATAGCCTATTATAGCCCTTTTATACAATATGTGATCATAGTTTTTATGTTTCTTGCAGGGATGAATTTTGCACTTCATTATTTTAGCTTGAAGCTTAACTTTAAAAAGATATGGACAAACGAAGAATTTTGGTTTTATAGCCTTATTGTTGGCGCTTTTACGCTTATTGTTACATTGGGATTGTATGTAGGTAAGCACACCGGTTTAGAGCAGTCTTTCAGGGACGCATGTTTCCAGGTTGTTTCCATTGTTACCACTACTGGTTTTGTTACTGCAAACCATCAAAGCTGGTCCCCGCTTTTAGGATTTTTGATCTTTGCACTCATGTTTATTGGCGGATGTGCCGGTTCTACCGCTGGAGGTATAAAAGTGGTACGCCACCTGCTTTTATGGAAGAACTGTATAGCAGAGCTTAAACGGCTTTTACATCCCAATGCAGTAATTCCTGTTAGATTAAACGGCAAGGCAGTATCGGTACAGATCATGTCTAATGTGCTGGCTTTTTTCCTGTTATATATCATTGTATTTGCTTTTGGTTGTGTTTTTATGTCTATGTTGGGGCTCGATTTCAAATCTGCAATCGGTTCAGTCATTGCATCTTTGGGAAATATAGGGCCTGGCATCGGTTCAGTAGGCCCCGTAGACAACTATCACCACATACCCGATTTAGGTAAATGGTTTTTATCATTCCTGATGATACTTGGTCGGCTTGAATTGTTTACGGTGTTGATCTTGTTTAACAGGGGATTTTGGAGGAGGTGATATGGTTATATGGTCATATGGCTTTATGGTTATATGGCTTTATGGTTATATGGTTATATGGCTTTATGGTTATATGGTTATATGGCTTTATGGTAACTAAATTGCCAGCAATTAAGCAGCGAGTTTAAACCTATGAGATTAGAGACGCCCAAATTGGGCGTCTCTAATCTCATCACAAACCATTTAACCATATAGCCATATAACCATTTGTTGATTAATAACGAAAGAATCTATTTATTACTAATTAATGTTGCAAAACTAAATTGTTGCTACACTAGTGCTTGCTCTTCCAAAGCTGATTAAAAGATTTTTTAGGAAAAACAGGCATACTTCTTCTTTTTCCCCAGTTCTTTTTAAATAGTGCACCAAAAATCCTATCTTTAATGCCGGTGCCTGCAAAATTCATCAGCTTTCTGTTTTTCACGCCTTTTTTCCAGAAGAAGTATCCAAATTTTTCGTACTTAGATGACGAGCCTTCTTTTACACTTTCTTTTCTGTTCAGCAGTAAAAGATTATGAATGTCAATCTTAACAGGACAAACCGTTGAGCATGCTCCACAAAGGGAGCTGGCGTAACTTAAGTGTTTGAATTTTTCGAAGCCCTCAAAATGAGGAGTGATAACGGAGCCTATAGGGCCGCTGTAGGTAGTAGCATAGGTATGGCCTCCGATGTTTTTATAAACCGGGCATACATTGAGGCAAGCTCCGCAACGGATACAAGATAATGCCTGTCTTTTATCACTTTTAGCTAATAGTTTTGTCCGGCCGTTATCTAATAAGATCACATACATTTCTTCGGGGCCGTCATGCTCATCGTTTTGTCTTGCGCCTGTAAATATAGTGTTATAAACCGTTAGCCACTGACCCGTCCCGCTGGCTGCCAGGAGCGGCCAAAACAGAGCGAGATCAGAGATAGATGGAATCATTTTTTCGATGCCCACCACAGCTATATGTGTTTTTGGAAATGTAGTTGACAATCTTGCATTACCTTCATTTTCGGTAATGGCTACACCTCCTATATCAGCTATGAGAAAATTCCCACCGGTAATACCAATATCAGCATTTATATATTTTTCACGTAATAGCTTTCGGGCTGCAAGTGTCAGCACACGTGCATCATCTGTAGGAGGAATATTAAGTTTTTTATGAAACAAATCGGAGACATCTTTTTTAGAGAAGTGCATTGCCGGGGTGACTATATGGTAGGGTTTCTGTCCTGCCAACTGTACAATATATTCTCCCAGGTCTGTTTCAACAGTTTCAATACCGTTCGCTTCCAACGATTCATTGAGGTCAATCTCTTCAGTGGTCATAGATTTTGATTTGACCGCTAAACCCGCACTTTTTTTTTCGAAAATAGCCAGTATTTCTTTGGTTGCTTCCTGCTTATCCTGCACCCAAATAAGTTTACCCCCATTTTTTGTAAACTTTTTTTCAAATTCAATAAGATAGCGATCTAAATTATTGATGGTTTGAGCTTTTATCCAGGCAGCCCTTTGCCTGGCCAGTTCATAGTCAGAAAACTGATGCACACCCACTTCAACAGCATCATTATATTTACCTATATTGAAATTGATCTTTTTACGGTGATCTTGATCGAAGGCTTTAGTTTCAGCGGCTTTTAGGAATGAATTTAACTTAGTACTTCGTTGCATAAATAATCTTTTAAATTTTCTGTCAGGAATACTGCACGTTTGAAGTCCATTTGTTTCTGTCCGGTCAGCATTTGCTTCATTTCTGTAAAAGAGTTCCAATAGGATACTTTGTCTGTCGTTGGTTTGGCATCTTCTTTTTCAGTCGCTTCATTTATTTTCCGAGTGTCAATAATTGTAACCTTGTCGGATTGTAAAGTTGTTAACGTGTCAGCCGTAATGGTCTGCTTGTTTTCATTTTTTTTGTCTTTGTCTCGGTTGAGTACTACAAAAGCTGTCAATGCAGCAGTTAGTGTCAAGAGTGTCGAAATTGTTGCAAGTGTTTTTATTTTCATTTTTGGCATCTTATAATCAGTAGCTCAATATTTTTTCAAAGTTAAGCAATTTCTTTAATAGATATTGCTTTATTTTTATTTATAATCTTGATTTATAATCCAAAAAAAATGCCTACTTGTGTATAACGGCAGTTCGTCTAAAAACTGTGAATTACAACTATTTTGCAAAACTAGTTGATTGTATGTTGTTTGTTTTCAATGAGTTATTATTTCTCCTTAATGACAAATTAATAATTTATGATAGTTTTTAGACAGTCTGACGGTTCGGGTATGGGTAGTGGCGGTTTTTGAAAACGTATTGGTCAAACGTGAACAGTGTTTTTGATTACTCAAATGTACCTGTTTTGATGTCAACCGCCATTACCTATACCCATTGTTGGCAAATCGTTTTTATTTAGTAAGCGAATTTACGTTGTTTACAAACACATCACTCTAGTTTGTGAACACATTATTAGTATTTTTGGACGCATCATTGGAGTTTTCAGACGCATTATTAGAGTTTGTTGATACATCATTAGAGTTTCTTGTATATTTTATTTTCCTAAAAAAGAACTATCTTTGTTGAAAATTCAATAATAACCGGGGCTGCGAAGCAACCTTTTAATAATATTACCGTATCAACACAAATTAATAATGGGTATGAAGAAACTCTTGTTCTTCCTTCTGGTATTGAGCCAATCTGTTTTTGGGCAGATAGTAAATATCCCTGATGCCAATTTTAAGGCCGCTCTGGTTGCGGATATCACTATCAACACAAATGGAGATAGTGAAATACAGGTTGCAGAGGCAACGGCTTTTACAGATACTATTGTTGTTACATGGTCGAGTATTGCCGATTTAACAGGTATCGAAGCCTTTACAGCGCTTACAGTTTTATATTGCTACGGCAATTCCTTAACCAGCCTTGATGTTTCCGGTTGTACAGCGCTGATAAATTTGCAGTGTCATTACAATTCTTTAACCAGCCTCGATGTTTCAAACAATACAGTACTTACAGATTTAGGTTGTTCTTCCAATTTATTAACCAGCCTTGATGTTTCCGGTTGTACAGCACTTATAGATTTAAGTTGTTTCTACAATCAATTAACCAGCATCGATGTTTCAAATAATACAGTACTTAAAGAATTATGGTGTTTCGACAATTCATTAAACAGCCTTGATGTTTCCAACAACACAGCGCTTACATATTTAAATTGTAACAATAATTTATTAACCAGCCTTGATGTTTCCAGTAATACAGCACTGACAACTTTAGCTTGTATGGGTAATTCAATAACCAGCCTCGATGTTTCAAATAATTCAGTACTTACAGATTTATATTGTCCTTCTAATTCATTAACCGGCCTTGATGTCAGAAATGGGAATAATGTTAATATGCTCCCTTTTGGGGGTAGTTTTTACGCCACAGGTAATCCTAACTTAACCTGTATATCAGTAGATGATACTGAATGGGCAAATGCTAATTGGTCTTCGCAGAAAGATTCTACTGCAATTTTTAGTAGTGATTGTACTGTTGGCATTGAAGACAACGAACCAAACCAACCCACAATAACCACCAATAACAACACCGTAACCATAGCAGGCAATGGCACGGCAAGTATTTACAACCTTCTGGGGCAGGAAGTAGCAAAAACCAATCTGCCTGCTATCATAAGCATAAATGAAGGCGGGGTTTATCTGGTAAGGGTACAATCTGAAGGCAGGGTGGTTACTAGGAAGGTACTTCTGAGTGATTAGATTTATTATCGTGATTTTTATGGAATGTTTGCCAACTAGTGGCTAAAGGTAATAACCTGATTTTATTTTAAAAAAATTAGCATGATTTTTATTAGCTGATTATCAGGCAATTAACGAAAAATTTATCATGTTATCCGTTTACAACCATTTATTATCGAATACAAACGGTTTAAAACGGTTAATCTCAAAACATACAAAATTAGAAATAATTTAGGGAATATCTTTTATTACACAAACTGATAATTGTCAACTTTCATTCATCATTGGATATTACATCCACTTTGATCCTATCTTCTCTATTCGCCAGTTCCCATAAAGTAAAGAAGACTAATTTTGTAATTTTCTCAATTTTTTTGAATAATATTTTATCAATCGTATCGGTATGTCGATGGTAGTCTTCGTGGGTGCCATTGAAATAAAATATTACCGGCACACCATTTTTTGCAAAATTATAATGATCAGACCGGTAGTAAAAATTGTTAGGATCATCCTTAGCGTTATAGGTATAATCTAAATGCAAATTACTATATGTTTTATTTACCTCTTCACTTATTTGATGTAATTCGGTAGATAATCTATCTGAACCGATCAGATAGACATAGTCCGGATTATCCTGATATTTTTCGTCTAATCTTCCGATCATATCAATGTTAAGGTTTGCAATGGTATTTTCCATAGGAAAGACAGGATTCTCAGTATAGTAATGAGACCCTAACAGGCCTATTTCTTCACCTGTAGTTGGCATAAACAACAGACTTCGCCTTGGCCCATATCCCGCTTTTTTGGCTTCCATAAATGCCTGGGCAATCTCAATTATGGCACAAATTCCTGACCCGTTATCATCTGCGCCATTGTATATCTTACCTCCTTTGATTCCCAAATGGTCATAATGAGCGCTTAAAACGATAATTTCATCCTTTTTATCGGTTCCTTCAACTAAGCCCAAAATATTTTCGGTAATAAAATTACTTTCTTTCTTTTCAGCTCTATAAACGATTTTGTTAGCTATATTTCCCTTATTTAGACGGGCAAAATACCCGCTTAATGGCTTGCCATTTTTATCAATTCTGGATAAAACTTTAAAAAGTTCCTTCTGAGTTGTATTGAACATTTTTGCGGCAATATTTGGGGGGATATAAAAAACAGGCAGCTTATGTATATCAGGTTCTTCTTCAAAAGAATAATGGGGACTTTGTACCCACTGCTTATCATTGTTTAACAATTCTTCGAATAGCTCATTTGATCTGTAAACGAAAAAAACAGCTTTAACTTCTTTTTGTTTAGCTATAGTGATTTTTTTTTGCTCACCATAAGATCCATTTGACCAGATCGATTTAATATTATCATTTGTGATATATGATCTTCCATCAGCATCTATTGGTTCGCCTAAAAATATAATTACAGCTTTATTTTTTACATTAACAGGCTGATAATCTGAATAGCTTTTATCTTCAATACCATAGCCGGCAAATACCAATTCTGTCTCAGTTTCTTCAGGTACATTCATACTTACCAAACAATAAAAATCTTTTAAAAAAAGTGCTTTTTCCTCCTCGCTCTTTGTCCCTCTTCCTTTACCCTTTATTTTTAGATAAACTTCTCCCCATTCCTTTTTAAAAAGTTCAAAGGCCTGAAAATAACTTTTTCCTTTTGTTGCATAAAGAAAACTGCCAGAATCCGGATTAGTTTCCACAACTGGAATTAATCCATTTTTTTCAAAATGTTTTGCTATATAGTAAGCTGCCATTCTTTGGCCTTTTTCACCGGTGTTTCTTCCTTCAAGGCTGTCAGCAGCCAGAACATGCAGATATTCAGAAATATCATCTGTCTTTATGGTTTCAGCATATTTGATAGCAATTGTATCTTTGTTTAACTGGGAAAAAGTTGAAAAGGAAAAATACAAGCCAGCAAAAAGTAGAAATAGTTTTTTACTCCGAAAACGATAACGCAGACCTGAAAGATTATACAAACAATAAGGATTAATAATTTTCATTCCTTTGTGCAGAAATTTCGTGTAGAAGTCTTTACAAAACCTATAAAAAACTGCCACAAAGACCTGCCTGCAGCAGGCAGGCACCAAGTTTCACAAAAATTTATTCGTGTATCTTTGTGACTTTGTGTCTTTGTGGCAGTTTTTTTGTTTTAATCAGAAGCACGATTAGCCTGCTTAATAGCCCGCTTTAATAATGTGGTTTTCACTATAAAGTCAACAGGAAGAAGCACTAAAAACACTGCAAATTTACAAAATAATGCTAAAATGGCGTTTTTAACTGCTGCCTCTATTTTGGGTTCAATAAACGCTTCGGCAATAATAAAAAGAAAAACAGCAATGAGAATAACTATTGTAGTAGCTTTTCGCCCAACCCGCGCTTTAGTCAATTCATCTATGGTTTCCTGAAGTTGTTTGTTTTTAACCTCTAAGTGATCATTAATCTCCCGTACCTGTTCACTAGCAGAATTTAGTTTATTCTGGAGTCTGTCACTTACCTTTGTTATTACCTGGGCTTCACTAAGCAACTGCCCATACTGGTGGCTCAAAGCGCTATATTCTTTATATATATCTTCTAATGAATGCTTTTTATCTTCTAATAATATACCTTTCGAGTGTATAAGAACTGTATTCTCATTATCAAAAAGAAGTCCTTTATTTGAATTATCAGCCATATTACAAATTACGAAATACGAGGTACGAATTCGGTAGAGACGCCCAATTTGGTCGTCTCTACCGAATTCGTACCTCATACTTCGTACCTCGTATTTAAAAATTATGCCTCTTTTATTTCTACCAATTCCACTGGAATATCCATGATCTCCTTAAAATCTTCACCCGATTCATACATATCTTCATCATCCTCCTCATAATACCACTTTATGGCAATATTCACTTCATCAGTGTAAAGCTTCTCCAGCCTCCTGAAAATATCCAATATACATTTTGAAGAACTGGTGTTAAAATATTCTAACTTAAATTTAAAAACGGTTTGTTTTTTGTCTTTAGCAATCTTTGTATAATCATCCAACCATTCTAATATTGGTTTATAAAAATCCACCGAATTTTCAGGTATCGACCTCCCTGTTATTGCTAAAACACCACTATCAGGGTCAAATTCTACTTGTGGTGTTTTCGATGTTGCCTTAATAGATATTTTTTCCATAAGAAAATAGTTTTTTCACGTGGTTTATGTAGATACTTTAACCTGCAAGCTAAAAAATGAATGTTTTTTATCAACCGGATGAAAATTATAGCCAATTTTTTGACCTGATTTTCTCATAATGTCAATTAGCCCTAATCCGGCTCCTCCTTTTTCAGAAAAGTCCTCGTTATTTAACACTTCTCTGTACAATTTTCTTAATTCATCTTTTGACAAAGAGTTTACTTGCTCTAATCGTCTTTTCAAATCATCCACTTTTTCTACAAGGATATAATTTCCTGTTAATATAAAATATTTATCAACTTCCCTGCCTATCATTAATATAGCTGAATGTAGCGCTCCATTATCCATATCAGGATTATCAAAATGATGATAAACATTCTGTAAGCATTCTACCAGTATATTAAATACTTTTTTCTTTACAATAGGTTTATCTTCTATTTTTTTAAGCTTTGTTTCAGTGATCAGTAAAATAGACGTAAGCAATTCGGCAGTTACACTTCCTTTGAAAGAGAGCAAAATGTTCTCCTTCTCCATCTTTTTGAAATATTCATAGGTATTTAACATTCTTAGAAAAATTCTATTTAACTATCATCATAAAATCATTCTTAAAAATCAACTAACAAAGCGCAATCCAAAATTTAGTGCCAAGCTAAAGGTTTATTTATTATATTGCAAATAAAAACTAAAATTTTTAAAAAACATCTATTCTGATAGATTTTTATTTACTTATGGGCATCTCTAAAAACTACATATTTTTTAAAACACACCCCTTGCCCCTCTTGATAGAGGGGAATGTATGGTGTAGTTTTTAGAGATGCCCTTATATTTGTTCTTTAACTTTTTCTGCGCCATGGGCGAGTTTTTTTAATGTTTTTAAAAATGCCCTTAACAATAAACCAAAAGCAATTGTAAATATTGCAATAAATGAAAATGTTTTTAATTCATAGCTATTCTGGATTTCTTCAATTTCAATAGTTCCGCTATAATTTTTACCATCACCTTTATTTACCTTTATTTTCTTTGCTTCAATGTCTTTCTCAAGTTTTAGAGTTGCGTTCATCTGATTTTCTTTTGTGGCTAATTCTTCAGCAAGTTTTTGTTCTAACCTTTTGTTATTTTCTTCATCCAAAGAAATAAATGAATTGATAATTTTATCATCATCTATTAGAGTGATTACCATATTTCCACTATTATCATTATAAATTTTAGCCCTGATGGAAATATTCATATCATTATTGATGATACTATCCTGTACAAAGGGTTTTAGATTACTTTTATCTGCTACCAATTCAATTTCAAAAGGTTCAGATTGTGCAGCTTCCCCCACCCATCCAGCTATTTTATTACCGACACCTGTTGCAGCAAAATAAACACCCATCATAATAGATGCATACTTTAAAGGCGCCAGTTTTGTAATAAAAGATAATGCTACCGGTGACGCACACAGCTCGCCAATAGTATGTAAAAAATAAGCAATAATTAACCAGTATATCCCTGCTTTTCCGAAGGGTTCCGAACTTGCCTCAACAGAAGCAGCAGACATAGCAAAAAATCCCATCCCCATAATAATGGTTCCGATAGCCATTTTAAAAATAGAGGACTCTTCTTTTCCTTTTAATCTCCTCTTTACCCAAAATGCAGCAACGAGCGTTCCAAATAACATAATGAATAATGGATTGACAGATTGAAATACCCCGGCAGGTATTTCCCATAAGCCAAAAAGATTACGGTCTATTTTTTCATGAGCATATATGTTCATTAATCCACCCGCCTGTTCAAATGCACCCCAAAATACGATTATAATAAGAAATGATATAAGCAGTAATTTTACTCTGTCTCTTTCAACTGGTGTGAGGGGCTTGGATGTATCTGTTCCTTCTATTCTTTCTGGCTTCACATAATCTCCAACACCCTTCAAAGTCTTTTGTCCATAGATATAGAAAACCTGGCCAATTGCCATTCCTATTCCTGCCAAGCCAAAACCAACATGCCATCCAAATTGCTCAGCTACAATAGCAACTATAACTGAAGCGAGAAAAGCGCCAATATTAATACCAATATAAAAAATAGTAAAACCTTTATCTCTTCGAATATCTCCTTGTCCATATAGCCCACCTACCATAGTTGAAATATTGGGTTTAAGCGCTCCAACTCCTAATACAATTAAAGTCAAGCCAATAAAAAAAGCCGTCTCTCCATGTATTGCTAATGTACCATGCCCTACACATAAAAGCGCCCCCCCAAGCATTACCGTTTTTTTCTGTCCTAATACTCTGTCTGCCAATATTCCACCCGGAATTGACATCAGATATACTAACATAGTATACCAACCATAAAGTGACAGGGCTTCTACTTTTGTCCATCCTAAGCCACCATTCTCTATGGAGGCGTAGATAAACAATACCAGAATAGCCCGCATACCATAATAGCTGAATCGTTCCCAAAGTTCTGTGAAGAACAAATAAAATAAGCCTTTTGGATGTCCGAACATACTTAGTTATTTATTATTCGTTTGGCAACTGCCCCTGTTCAACATATACGGAAGCAACAGGCAGTCTTAATTTTACCGGCACAATATTAACAAAAAAAACTAATGTAAATGAATTTTAAAATATTTTTTTGTAACTTTGCACCTTAAACCCCTAAAATAAAAATGGAAGAATCAGGAATCAAATCAACTGCTTGCGGGATTGATACCCTGGGAATCACGCAGGCAGAAAAAGTTTACTGGAACCTCTCCCCGGCAGAACTAATAGAGAATGCCTTAAAAAATAGCGAAGGCAAACTTACAGACACAGGGGCGTTGATGTGCGATACGGGCAAATTTACCGGACGCGCTCCCAAAGACCGATTTATCGTTAAAGATACCAAAACCACTGATACGGTCTGGTGGGGAGGCGCCAACATGTCCTTTGAACCGGATAAATTTGACGCATTGTACAAAAAAGTAATAGAATACCTCAAAGGTAAAACACTTTATGTGCGAGATGCTTATGCTGGCGCTCATCCTGATTACAGGCTTAATTTGAGAGTGGTAAATACCAAAGCATGGCATAATCTTTTCAGCAATAACTTGTTTTTACGTCCTGATAGAGAAGATCTCACTCAATTTACTCCTAACTTCACCATTATCTGTGCTCCCGAATTTTTAGCTGACCCACCCACAGATAGAACACGGCAGAGAAATTTCGTCATCATCAATTTTACAAAAAACATCATTTTGATTGGCGGTACAGCTTATGCAGGCGAAATGAAAAAAGGTATATTTTCTGTGTTGAATTACATCTTACCTCACGAAAAAAATACATTGACCATGCACTGTTCAGCTAACATAGGTAAAAATGGTGATACAGCTATCTTCTTTGGCCTTTCCGGTACAGGAAAAACCACCCTTTCGGCTGACCCGAACAGGAACCTGATTGGTGACGATGAGCATGGATGGCTTGCCGATGGCGTATTTAACTTCGAAGGCGGTTGCTATGCAAAAGTGATTGACCTGACAAGAGAAAAAGAGCCTCAAATATGGGATGCTATCCGTTTTGGCGCTGTAGTTGAAAATACAAGGTTTTATAAAGGCACAACAACAATAGATTATACAAACAGCAGCGTAACAGAAAACACAAGGGCAGCCTACCCTCTCCATCATATTGACAATGCTGTTGAACCCTCAACAGGTGGTATTCCGAAAAACATTTTCTTCCTAACCTGTGACGCATTTGGCGTATTACCTCCCATAGCAAAATTAAATGCCGGCCAGGCAATGTATCACTTTATATCGGGTTATACAGCAAAAGTGGCAGGCACAGAAGCCGGCGTCACTGAACCCCAAACTACATTCTCAGCTTGTTTTGGCGCTCCTTTCCTGCCTTTACACCCAACCACCTATGCCAAAATGCTTGGCAAAAAAATGAGTGAAAACAAAGTGAATGTATGGTTAGTCAACACCGGGTGGACCGGTGGTCCCTATGGCGTAGGATCCCGTATGAAATTAGCGCTTACCAGGGCAATGATAACCGCTGCCCTGGAAGGCAAGCTAAACAATGTTGAATATATTCCTCATGATATCTTCGGTATTTCAAAACCCCAGTCTTGTCCCGGGGTTCCTTCACAAGTTTTAAATCCAAAAAACACATGGTCTGACAAAGATGCCTATGATACAAAGGCAAATGAATTGGCAGAAGCTTTTATAAAGAATTTTGAGAAGTATGCCGATTTTGCCAATGAAGAAATATCGGCTGGCGCTCCGAAGGTGATGGCGGAGGCTTAAAAAATGGAAGATGGTTGATGGGAGATGTTTGATGTATTTTAATTAGAGAACGAGAATAGAAAAATCCCTAGCTTCGTATTTTTGAAAATTTATGCCAAAGGGCAAGTTAATTATAGTATCTTTGTCAGCTTTTTGAACACTCTTTAAAGTTCAGTCCCCCAACTATTTAAGAAGGGAATCAGGTTATGCTTAAGAAAAGTTTAAGATGAAAAGGAAACGAGTGTTCCTACGCCAAAAAACATTGCATTACTTGCGGAAATAAGAGATATATTAAAAGAAAAAAATAGAGAATAATTACTTTAACTAAAATCAAAATGATATGAAAAAAATTAAAATAGCAATTATCGGTATTGGAAACTGTACCAGTTCATTAGTTCAAGGAATTGAATATTACAAAAACAAAAATGCTAAAGATGCAATAGGGTTGATGCACTGGGATATAGGTGGTTATATGCCTGGTGATATTGAAGTAGTTGCCGCTTTAGATATTGACAAAAGAAAAGTAGGCAAAGATGTGTCTGAGGCTATTTTTGAACTGCCTAACTGCACTACCGTTTTTTGTAAAGATGTACCAAAAGCGGGAGTCACCGTAACAATGGGGCAAATTCTGGATGGTTTTTCCTACCACATGAAGAATTATGACGATAAGCAGACCTTCGTTATAAGTGATGAACAAGAAGCATCGGAAGAAGATGTAATCAATGTATTAAAAGAATCAGGAGCTGAAATTTTAATTAATTATCTTCCGGTAGGCTCGGAAGAAGCAACAAAGTTTTATGCCAAATGTTCCCTTGAATCAGGTGTGGCATTCATCAATAACATGCCTGTATTTATAGCCAGTAATCCTGAATGGGCAGAAAAATTTAAAGACAAAAGACTACCCATAATTGGGGATGATATAAAAGCTCAGGTCGGTGCAACAATTACTCACAGAGTTTTGGCTGATCTCTTTAATAAAAGAGGCGCTCAAATTGAAAGAACTTATCAGTTAAATACTGGTGGTAACACGGACTTCCTTAATATGCTGAACCGAGACAGGCTTGCATCAAAAAAAGTTTCAAAAACTGAAGCGGTACAGTCTGTTCTTGCAGAAAGGCTTGATGACGGCAACATCCATATTGGCCCCAGCGATTATGTGCCCTGGCAAAAAGACAATAAGATATGTTTCCTTAGAATCGAAGGAAAACTTTTTGGAGATGTACCTATGAATTTAGAATTGCGGTTGTCTGTTGAAGATTCTCCGAATTCAGGAGGAGTATCCATTGATGCAATTAGATTCTGCAAGCTTGCTCTTGAAAGAGGTCAGGGAGGTATTCTTCATGGGCCATCGGCTTTTCTTATGAAGCACCCACCGAAACAATTTACAGATGATGAGGCTTTTAAGTTGACGGAAGAATTCATTAACGGTAAAAATAATACATCACTCAAAATCTCATCAGAATTAGTCTCAGGAATAATGGAGAACTAAAAATGTAATGAAATGCTTAATCATCGCAGCAGGCCGGGGAAGCAGATTATCTAACAAGGGGAAATCAAAGCCCCTTGTTCCGCTTTTAGGGTTGACTCTCATTGAACGTACAATACTAACTGCAAGGGAAAGTGGCATTAATGACTTTTTTGTTGTAACAGGTTATGAAGGAGAGAAAGTAAGACTTTATCTCGATAAGTTAGGGCAGAGAACAAATACCAATATCACTCATGTTATCAATGAAGAATGGGAAAAGGGTAACGGTATTTCCGTGCTCAAAGCAAGGGACTTGATCAAAGAGCCATTTATTCTGCTGATGGCAGACCATCTTTTTGACTATTCCATTTTGGAAGGTCTGAAAAAAGAACAAATTTCTGAGGATGAAATTATCCTTGCTGTTGATCGCAATATTGAGTCAAGCAAATTGGTTGATATTGAAGACGTTACTAAAGTCCTTATAAATGGAGCTAAAATAGAAGCAATTGGGAAAGAAATAAAAGAATATAATGCTTACGACACAGGAATTTTTCTCTGTTCTCCTGTTCTTTTTCATGCTATTGAAGATAGTTTTTTATCCACTGGTGACAGCACTCTTTCCGGAGGAATAAGGATGCTTTCCGGTAAGGGTAATGCAAAAACATTTGATATCCAGGATAGTTACTGGATCGATGTTGATGATGAAAAGGCATTTAGTAAAGCCAAGAACCTGCTCATTAGCGGTTTAAAAAAAGCTTCTGACGGACCTGTCTCAAGATATTTAAACAGGCCTCTGTCTATACGATTAACCAGATTACTTTTAAACACAAAAATTGCACCCAACCATATTTCAATACTGGCTTTTATATTAGGGGTAATCGGTGCAGTATTCTTCATTTTAGGGGGATATATTAATTTAATTATAGGAGGAACCCTGGCTCAAATAGCATCTGTTATTGATGGATGTGATGGCGAAATAGCCAGATTGAAGTTTAAAGCTTCTGAGTTTGGTGGATGGTTTGATGCTGTTTTGGATCGTTATGGAGATGCTTTTCTTCTGTTTGGGTTGACTTACCATGTTTATTGGATTGATGGCAGGTTCCTGTATATTATTATAGGATTCTTGGCAATTGTCGGAACATTTATGAACAGTTATACAGCAGATAAATATGATGGATTGATGCAGAAAAAACTCAAACCAGGAATGCACTATTTCAGGATAGGACATGACGTTAGAACATTCATCATATTTCTTGGGGCATTAGTAAATCAGCCTCTTTTAATCCTTATTTTAATTGCTTTTATGACGAACGCGGAAAATGTGAGGAGGGTATTAATTTTATATAAGAATGGATAAGATTGATTTAGTAAAACGAAAAATTGAAGAGATAATTAAAGGATCATTTGTTCCTGAAGATCCCATCCATTCAAAAAACACGTTGGAATGGTTGCTGAAACTAATGCCTGATGCAGACGAGAGTCTAAAAATAGCTGCTTTAGGACATGATATTGAAAGAGCTATTGAGAAGCGGAAAGTGAGGCGACAAGATTACAAAGATTACGATGCATTTAAAGATGCCCATGCCTTAAACAGCGCTAATATACTTACTGAAATTATGCAAGCATGTGACATTGATCAAAAAATGATTGATGAGGTGTTTTCTTTGGTACGGCACCACGAAACCGGAGGTACAGATAGGATTGATATTCTGAAAGATGCAGATAGTATCTCTTATTTTGAGGTGAATTTGCCCCTCTATTTTTTACGCAATACTCTAAAAGAGACAAAAAGACGGTGCTTGTGGGGATACAAAAGATTATCGGATGAAGGAAAAAAGATTGTTGCAGAATTGAATTATCAAAATAAAGAGGTTAAGTCCCTTTTGAAAGTTTGTATTGATGAATGTGAACAAACAATATTAAAGTAATCCTATGGCACATTCAGAAAATATGACTCAAAAATCAGATTATCAGCTTAATTGGATTATAGCCAACAAATCCTCGTACTCTGAAAGTCAAATAAAGGCTGCTTTTGAACTTATAATATCTTAATGTATTCTTAAAAACATGAAATTTAAAAGTAATATTAAAATAATAGCATTATTATTATTTTCTATAAATACATTATTAATGGCTCAAGAAAATAAAAATGATAAATTAACAATAATTAGTTTACTGGAAAATTATCAAAAAGCTATCAATACAAATAATTTAGAGTATTTTAAACCGATAATTTCTCAAAACTTCATGATTGGTAATTCACCACCAATGAGTTCTTATGTTGATGCTTACTTAGTTATAGGAGGCTTTGCAAAACCTCATTATTTAAAGTTCAGTTGCAAATATCATAGGTTGAGATATTAAAACCAAATATTTTGTGATTTTTTTTATTTTTAATCACTTTTTTCCATTGATTTATAGTGTTTTATACATAAATTTGGACTGTTTTATCCACTTAAAAAAAAGTAATTATGAGAAATCCAGATCAATTAAGTTTTGCAGATGCCATGATTTTTTCTCGCAGGCATAAACAATCAAGAGTAGTAAACAAGCTGGCAATTATAGACAAATTTGTCAACTGGGATAAGTTAAAGAAAGATGTTTCTGTTATTGATAAAACAGGTACAAGAAAAGGAGGTCGCCCCAGAATACCGATTAAATGGATGCTTAAGATACTTTTTATACAATATTTGTATAATCTATCAGACCCCGAATTGGAAGACCAAATGATAGACAGGTTTTCTTTTCAGAAGTTCGTAGGAATGAACCTCAGTAATGAAATACCCGATTTTTCAACACTATGGCGGTTTAAAGAATCATTGATCTGCTACAAGCTGCTTGATAAGATGTTTGATAATATAACAATGCGATTAGAAGGTCATAATTTGATATTGAAAAAAGGAACCGTTGTAGATGCTACCATCATCAAGTCAAAGAACAAGCCATTAAGCAAAGAAAAGAGAAAAAAATTAGAAGCTTCTCCATCCAAACAAATAGATACAGATGCAAATTCGACTGAAAAGAATGGGAAAAAATATTTTGGTTATAAAGGTCATATAGGCGTTGATTATGGAAGTAAATTAATACGCAAAAGAAGATTTACGTCAGCCAGCGTACATGACATTAATGAAAAGGATAATCTATTTAGTGGTGATGAGCAGTCAAAGTTTGGAGATAAAGCTTATTGTAAGACATCACATAAACAAACAGACAGAGCTAATGGTATTTATCATGGAATTTTGGATAAAGCAAAACGAGGAAGTAAATTATCAAACAAGCAAAAGAAACGCAATAAACAATTATCTAAAGTAAGAGCAGTAGTGGAACATCCTTTTGCATATATGAAAACGATATTAAACTATGATTTAGCCATGGCGACCACTAAAGTTCGCAATCAGCTTAGATTTGACATGAATTGTATAATGTACAATATTTTACGGGGTAATTATCTCCTACAAAGTGTACCGGGTGGATAAGTGTGTCCGATGGTCAAAAAGATAGAAAATTAAGAGAAAATCAACAAATTATGGACAAAAAGAGATTAAATTTAAAAGAAAATATAGTTTACGATAACAAAAATTTTAGTCATTTTAGTCATTTTGCAATTATTTCTGAATGAAAAATAAAAATTCAGAAAATCATGTTAGTTAATTTAAGTTTTTCAAAGATTTCTAACATTATTAAAGCCTGAAATGCTTGTTGAAAGTATTGCAGGTTCGGTGACTATTGCGGTTAAAGTATCAGTACATAATAAAGCATCCCTGACAATAATATCATAGCTTGTTGCCGTTAAACCGGTAAAAGTACTATCTGATTGATAAGAACCACCATTATCATTGCTAAATTCATAAAGTGGTGTTCCTCCTGCAGCAGATAAATAAATAATTCCATCCGATCCACCGTTGCAGCTTACACCGGTTATTGAATCAACAGAAACAATGAGTATGGATGGTTCGGGAATTATCTGGCTAAAAATAGTATCGGTACACAGATTGGCATCCCTTACAATAATATCATAATTAGTTGCCGTTAAACCTGTAAAAGCGCTGTCAGATTGGTAAGAACTTCCAGAATCATTACTAAACTCATAAGGCGGTGTTCCTCCGATAGCAGAAGTATATATAATTCCGTCTGCACCTCCGTTACAGTTTACACCTGTTATTGAATCTACAGAAATTACGAGAGCTGAAGGTTCAGAAATTGTTTGACTTATCGTATAAATACAACTGCTGAAATCTCTTACGACAATTGTATCATAAGTATTTGCCGGTAAACCTGTAAATGTACTGTCTGGCTGGAACGAGCCTCCATCTATTTTAAATTCATAAGGAGGGGTTCCGCCAGTTGCAGAGGTATAAATAACTCCGTCTGAACCCCCCGGACAACTCACGTTTGTTACTGAATCTACGGTAAGAAAAAGAGTAGTAGTGTTGTTAACCGTAGCGCTTACAGTGATCTCACAAAGCAGGGAATCTCTGACAATTATTGAATAAACTCCTGCTAACAGGCTG
>VRUD01000058.1 GCA_019456305.1 Cytophagales bacterium
ATAATTACAGTAGCTGAATCTATGCATCCATTGACATCGGTCACGGTTACCGTATAAGTACCTGCACATAGGTTAATCGCAGTGGGTCCTGTGCCACCACTTGGTGACCAGGAATAAGTATAGGGGGAGGTTCCTCCTGAAACAGTTGAAGCAGCGCTGCCATCGCAAGCACCGTTACAGGTTACATCCACTCCTGCAGCGCCAACAACCAAAACTGGTGGTTCTGTAATGGTAATGGTAGCTGTGGTAATGCATCCATTGTCATCGGTGATCGTATCCGTATAAGTACCTGCACACAGAGCAGTTAAGTCTTCTGTGGTTGCTCCATTGGACCACAAATGGGTAGTTGGTCCGGTGCCTCCGGTTACAGTCAGGTCTGTCGTTCCATCGCATACGCCAAAACAGCTTACATTAGTGCCAATTACGCTGGCACTAAGTAAAGGAGGTTCAGTAATGGTAACAGAAGCTGTTGCGGTACAAAGATTGACATCGGTTACGGTTACACTATAGGTGCCTGCACATAATCCAGCGAGGTCTTCGGTGGTTGCAAGATTGGACCATAAATTGGTATAAGGAGATGTACCTCCTGTTACGGTCAGGTCGGCTGCACCGTCACAGATTCCAAAGCAGCTTACATTTGTGCCAACTATGGAAGCTGTGGGTTCCGGGAATATGGTTATTGTTAAAGTAAAAGTGTCTGTACAGCCGGTGGCTATTTCGGTTACGATCTGCTGGACGGTAAATGCACCTGTAGATGCCCAGGTAATTCCGGTTGGGTCTTCTGTAGTGGATGTGGCTGGTGTGCCGCTTGGGAAGGTCCAATCGTAAGTAAAGTTCGGAGCGCCCATGGGAGTGGTTGAGCCTGTATTGGTGAAGTCAAAGCTATTTCCTGTTAAGCACTGGTCAATATCATTAACTGTAAAGCTTGCTGTAGGTCCGGCTCCTGAACCAATGGTAACAGAGGCAATGGTGGTACATCCATTTGCATCTGTAATGGTGTCGCTATAAGTGCCGGCACATAGCGTTATTAAGTCTTCTGTGGTTGCTCCATTAGACCATAGATGGGTATAAGGTCCTGTGCCTCCGGTTACGGTCAGGTCGGCTGATCCGTCACAGGTTCCAGGACAGAGCTCATCGATACCGGCTATTGTTGCACTTAACACAGGGGGTGCAGTAATGGTCACTGTAACGGTGTCGGTACAACCGTTGGCATCAGTAACAACCACATCGTATGTGCCTGCACACAGGCCAGAGGCTGTTTGAGTAGTTTGCAAACCGGGATCATTCCATGAATAGGTATAAGGCGAAATCCCTCCTGAAGGTGTTGCCGTTGCATCTCCATCACAAAGGCCAAAACAGGAACCATTATTTTGTGTTGTTGCAGTGGTCAATGCAGGGGGTTCACTGATAATTACAGTAGCTGAATCTATGCATCCATTGACATCGGTCACGGTTACCGTATAAGTACCTGCACATAGGTTAATCGCAGTGGGTCCTGTGCCACCACTTGGTGACCAGGAATAAGTATAGGGGGAGGTTCCTCCTGAAACAGTTGAAGCAGCGCTGCCATCGCAAGCACCGTTACAGGTTACATCCACTCCTGCAGCGCCAACAACCAAAACTGGTGGTTCTGTAATGGTAATGGTAGCTGTGGTAATGCATCCATTGTCATCGGTGATCGTATCCGTATAAGTACCTGCACACAGAGCAGTTAAGTCTTCTGTGGTTGCTCCATTGGACCACAAATGGGTATAAGACCCGGTGCCTCCGGTTACAGTCAGGTCTACCGTTCCATCGCATACGCCAAAACAGCTTACATTAGTTCCAATTACGCTGGAAGTAAGCAAAGGAGGTTCACTAATGATAACAGAATTAGATACGATACATCCATTATTATCTGTAACATCTACACTATAAGTTGCTGCACATAAACCAGCTATATCTTCTGTTGTTGCAAGAGTTGACCATAAAAATGTATATGGTGCTGTTCCTCCTGTTACGGATAAATTGGCCGCCCCATCACACAGACCATTACAACTTACATTTGTGCCAACTATACTGGTAGAGAGTACAGCAGGTTCTGAAATGGTAATAGCAGCAGTTGCAATGCACCCATTGACATCGGTAATGGTATCAGTATAAGTGCCTGCGCATATTCCTGTCAGATCTTCTGTTGTAGCCCCATTCGACCATAAATGGGTATAGGGGGCTGTACCGCCTGTTACTGTCAGGTCGGCAGCACCATCACAGGCACCAAAACAACTTACGTTTGTCCCAACAATGCTTGCTATGAGTATTGCTGGTTCTGTAATAGTGATGCTTGCTATTATAATACACCCATTGGCATCGGTGACAGTATCACTATATGTGCTTGCACATAAAGCTGATATGTCTTCAGTGGTAGCACCGTTTGACCAGGAATGAGTATAAGGTGCTGTTCCTCCTGTTACTGTTAGATTAGCAGCTCCATCACAGGCGCCATTACAGCTTACATTGGTTGCAAGGATGCTGGCTGAAAGTACTGCGGGTTCAGTGATGGTTAAGGTGGCTGTATCGGTGCAACTATTGAAATCTGACACTACTACATTGTATGTGCCTGCACACAAGCCAATGGCAGTTTGAGTAGTTTGCAATCCCGGATCATCCCACGCGTAGGTGTAGGGTGAAGTTCCTCCTGAAAGTGTTGCCGTTGCATCTCCATCACAGGCGCCAAAACAAGTTACATTATTTTGGGTGGTTGTAGTGGTCAATACAAGAGGTTCACTAATAATTACAGTAGCTGAATCTATGCATCCATTGACATCGGTCACGGTTACCGTATAAGTACCTGCACATAGGTTAATCGCAGTGGGGCCTGTGCCGCCACTTGGTGACCAGGAATAAGCATAGGGTGAGGTTCCTCCTGAAACTGTTGAAGCAGCGCTGCCATCGCAAAGCCCGTTACAGGTTACATCTGTTCCAGCAGCACCAACAACCAAAACAGGTGGTTCTGTAATAGTGATGCTGGCAGTGGTGGTACATCCATTGACATCGGTGATCGTATCGGTATAAGTTCCTGCACATAAACCGGTTATGTCTTCTGTTATATCTCCATTTGACCAGGAATGGGTATAAGGGGATGTGCCGCCAGCTACGGTCAGGTCTACTGCACCATCACAGATGCCAAAACAGCTTGCATCTATTCCAACTATGCCGGCTATAAGTGCAGGTGGTTCGGTGATGATAGCTGTGGCTGTGACAGTACATCCATTGGCATCGGTGACAGTTACATCATAAGTGCCTGCGCATAAGCTTGTTATATCTTCTGTGATTTCAAGGTTTGACCATAAAAAGGTGTAGGGTGGTATTCCGCCACTTGCGGTCAGGTTTGCTGACCCGTCACAGAAACCGTTGCAGCTTACATTTGTGCCAACTATGGAAGCAGTGGGTTCCGGAAAAATGGTAATAGTTAAAATAAAAGTATCTGTGCAGCCAGTGGCTACTTCGGTTACAATTTGTTGTACGGTAAAAGTACCTGTAGCTGCCCAGGTAACACCGGTTGGGTCTTCTGTAGTGGATGTTGCCGGGCTACCACTTGTAAAAGTCCAGGCATAATTAAACAATGGAGTTCCCATAACTGATCCGGTTGATCCTGTATTAGTAAAATTAAAGCTGTTACCTGTAAGGCATTGGTTGGCATCATTTACCGTGAAACCTGCTGTAGGAGCTGTGCCTGATGCAATCGTTACGCTTGCGGTTGTCGTGCAGCTATTACCGTCTGTTACCGTTACAGTGTAGCTGACGGCACATAGACCTGTTACATCTTCTGTTATGGGCCCATTTGACCAGGAGTAGGAATATGTACCTGCCCCTGTCCCTCCGGTTACTGTCAAATCTCCCGCACCGTCACATGCTCCTGCACATACTTCATCTGTACCTAAAATACTTGCTGATAATACTGGTGGTTGAGTAAGAGTAATTGAGCCAGTAGCGGTACAACTATTATTATCTGTTATAGTAACTGTAACAGCACCCGCACACAAACCTGTTGCGGTAGGTGTAGTTTGAAATCCAGGATCATCCCAGTCATAAGTATAAGGAGGTGTACCATCCGCAGGTGTTGCTGTTGCATCCCCGTCACATACACCATTACAAAGCAGATCAGTACCTGTTACAGAGACGGTTAATAAAAGAGGTTCACTAATAATGACAGAAGCAGTTTCAATGCATCCATTGGCATCGGTAACTGTTAAGATATATGTGCCTGCACAAAGACCGGCAGCAGAAGGGGTTGTTTGAACGGGGGTGCTGTTCCAGGAATAAGTATAAGGCCCTGTGCCGCCTGTTACGGTTGAGGTGGCACTGCCATCACATAAGCCGTTACAGGTTATGTCTGTGCCGGAAGCAGTAACTACAAGGGCTGGAGGCTCGGTGATGGTAACACTGGCAGTTGCGGTGCAGGTGTTGGCATCGGTGACGGTGACATCATAGATGTCGGGGCATAAGCTTGATATATCTTGCGTTGTTTCTCCGCCAGGAGACCAAAAATAGGTATATGGAGTGGTGCCGCTTGAAGGTGTCAGGTCTGCTATACCATCACAAGCCCCGTTGCACTGTACATCAGTGCCTGCAATAGATGCTGTTGGTTCGGGAAAAACTTCAACAGCCGTTGTAAAAGTATCAACACAAAGACCATCATCTACGATTTGAGTTACGGTATATATTCCGACAGCAGAATAAGTATTAGAAGGATTTGCTGCACCTGCATCGGTTCCGCTTACATCAATTGTACCATCTGTTTCAAAATCCCAGGAATAGGTTGGACAGTTCATTCCGCAACTGTTTGGAGCTATACCAGTATTGGTAAAGTCAAAGCTGTTGCCAGTCAGGCATTGACCCGAATCGTTAACATTAAAGCCGGCTAATATTGGCACATTTGAGCCAATGATCACAGTATCAGCAGCAATACAACTGTTCACGTCAGTTACTGTTACGTTATAGGTACCGGCACATAGAGCTGTTAAGTCTTGGGTTGTTTCTCCATTTGACCATAAATAAGTATAAGGAGCTGTACCCCCGGTAACCGTCAAATCTGCTACCCCGTCACAGGCACCAGGACAACTTTCGTTAGTACCAACTATGCTGGTTACAGGTTCTGAAAAGACAGTAATATTGAGCGTAGCTGTATCTGAACATACACCAATAGAGACAACTTGAGTAACCGTGAAAACACCGGAAGAAGTATAAGTATAGGCAGGATTTTCCAGGATAGATGTACCGACAAAATCTCCAAAATCCCATGAATATGTGACGCCACTTGTACCTGTATTTGTAAATAGATAACTGTTTCCGGTTAAGCATTGATTTCCATTATAAGTAAAGCCAGCAACTGGATTAACCCCTGCTGCAATAGTAACAGCAGCGGTAGCCGTACACCCGTTTGAATCAGTAACTGTCACACTGTAAGTAGCCGGACATAAACCGGTTAAATCTTGAGTAGTAGCTCCGTTTGACCAGGAATATAAATAAGGTGGCGTGCCCCCTGACACTGTCAGATCTGCTGCACCGTCACACGCACCTACACAACTTTCATCGGTACCCAGTATTACAGCGGAGGGTTCACAAAATACAGTTATTATTGTTGTAGCAGTATCCGGACAAATCCCGTCATCTACAACAAGCGTGACCGTATAAACTCCACATGCAGCGTATATGATGCCTGTGGGGTTTGCCGCGCTGGTATTGGTACCACTTACATCTACACTGCCATCTGTTTCGAAATCCCAGGAATAGGTTGGACAATTCATTCCGCAGCTATTTGGAAGATCGCCTGTGTTTGTAAAATCAAAGCTGTTTCCTGTTAAACACTGGTCTCCATTATATGTGAAGCTTGCAGTTATGCCTGGTATGATTGAAATCGTTATGCTTGCAGTAGCAGCACATCCATTGGCATCGGTAACTGTCACTGAATATGTTCCTGCACATAAACCTGTCAGGTCTTCACTGGTCTCTCCGTTTGACCAAAAATAAGTATAAGGAAATGTACCACCTGTAACTGTAAGGTCTGCAGCTCCATTGCAAGCTCCTGCACAACTTTCACCTGTTCCTAAAATACTGAGCGCTAATGCCGGTGGATCTGTAACTGTATAAGAAATAATAGTATCACACCCAAGTGATTCTGTCACAGTCACAGTATATATTCCTGCGATCAAACCGGTGATGTCTTGCGTTGTAGCTCCGTTAGACCAGTCATAAGTATAGGGAGTAGTTCCACCGGTAACGGTCAGGTCAATAGCGCCATTCGCTCCTCCAAAACAGCTCACGTTTGTTATTACAGCAGAAGGTGAAGGAGGGGTACAACCACAATTAATGTAGGTAATTGTTGCCGTATCGGTAATAGTACACACTCCGCCTGTAACTGTGACTATGTAAGATGTCGTTGCAGATACTGTTGCAGTTGGATCAGCTATATTAGGATTACTCAGACCTGTTGTAGGTGTCCAGGAATAGGTAAATGCTCCGGGAGGATTATCACACGTGGTAAAGCGTGTGTTTGGACGATTAGAACTGGTGGTGACCGTTGTAGCGGGACAAGCATCACTTGCATCACTTCTGTAGTATATAGCAGAAGTAAAGCCTGTGGCAGTATAAAAGGTTGAAGCATTTTGTGTAAAGGCATCCGGTCGATTATCAAAGCATAATTCCACAATTATATTTGAAGTGCCATCCCAGTCAAAACTAAAATCAAATGCATGAATGTTCCAGCCGGTACCAATACCGATATCTTTTGAAGTAAAAACAGTTGAAAGTCCTGATTGCCATGTTGTTAAAGAGGTGATGCTCGTGCAACCCATTTTTATTTGAAAATTCCTATAATCAGTCACACTCGTATTCAATGCTGATATATTGAATCCTAAAGCAGTTATCGTACCGCAATTCACTCCTTCAGCAGTCAGTTCTGAAGCCAGATATAGGAATTGATGCTTGGCATTTTTATAAAAGTTTCCATAAGGAGCAGGGTATGTACTAGTGGAATTTGTAGTTGTCCCTGTTCCAATAGTTTTATCGCTGGATGGATTAGAACAGCTAGTGCCATTGGCACCACAGGTATTACATCCAACAGGTGCCGGACCAGTTACACTGGCATTCATCTGTATAGTTTGAGTTCCTGCCGAAGTACAAATAGAAGTATCAGGTGTAGCGATAACCTGGTTAGTAGTGTCTATTTGAACAGTAACAAATGCAGAACCTGAGCAATCCGTATTATTGACATCTGTGACTAAAGCTGTATAGGTTGTTGTTGCATTAACAGTTGCAATAGGGTTGGCAATTGTCGGATCTGAAAGCCCTGCAGCAGGTGTCCAACTGTATGTAAAAGGGCCACCGGGAGGAGGAAGTTCAAATCTTACAGCTTCATTAACAGCCGTCCAAACAGTTTGATTTTTTCCTGGTGCAGGAAAACCAAGTGTCCCATCGACATTTTCAATGCCGGATGTCATTGTGCCTCCATCATTTTGAACATCTGTATAATGTATTTCAATAGTATTTGTTCCTTCATATAATATAAGTTGAACAGAAGCAGTAGGAGTCGTCCCACTGCAACAATGATTAATATTGGTAAACCTAACTACCAATTGACGATTTGGTGCCGCACCTATTGTTTTATATTGAATTGCCCCCCCCCCTGGTGGATAGAGATCATCCCATGCCAAAGCAATCATGTTATTTACCACTGTAGTAGTAGGGATTGGGTCTTCAGATAGGTCTGAATTGGTTGTAGATGTAAAAGTCACCCAACCGTTTGAAGATATCCAAAACTGAGTGTAGGTATTACAAAAATATTCAAAGGTGAATCCAATCGAAAGAGCACCACTCACCTGGTCATCTGTTAAGGTAACACTGGTCCATCCACCTCCTCCAATAGGTGAAAAGGCTATAGAGCTAACCGAATAATCACTGCAACCACCAGAGGGTATAGTAGCATCTAATTGGGTGGTATCCCCGGGACATACAACACTTCTATTACTTGTAGCACTAACTAAAGGGGCAACTCCACTAATTGTTACTGTAAGGATATCAGATTGGGTACATCCTGCAGCCGATGTTATTGTAACAGTATAAGTGGTAGTAGCTGTAGGTGCTGCTATGGGATTAGCAATGTTTGGATCAGAAAGACCAGTGGTGGGAGTCCAGGAATAGGTATATGGCCCGCAACAAATATCAGTGGTTGCATTTAACTGTGTAGAACCATTGAGGCAAATAGTATCATCCGGGCCGGCATCCATAGCAAAATCGGGTACAACAAATACCGTAACCTGATCTGTATTATTACAAGTAGCAGGCAGATCACTTGTAACTGTATAAGTAGTAGTAACGGAAGGAGAAGCAAGGGGGTCAGGACAAGTCGTACAGCTTAAACCTGTTGAAGGACTCCATGTAAAAGTACTTCCACCTGTTGCATTCAATTGTACCGGCCCGCCTGCCGGACAATAGTTCTGATCTGGTCCGGCACTGGTTCCCTCTAATACAATGATGGTAACATTCAAAAATTGTGTACCCAATATCGGGCAGCCATCATCCTGGATATTGATAGCAAGGAAATGTGTACCAACATCACCAACACCAGGAGCCCAGTCAAAAGTGCCGGTTACATTAGGACATACGCAAGAAGTAGTGAATGTAGCTGTCGGGAAAGCACCGGCAACATTGGAATTCATTGTAATATTATCTCCATTTGGGTCGGTAGCAGTTACATCAAATATTACAACATCTCCGGGGCAAACTTCTACTACTGTGGGAGCTGTAAGCACACCTCCTGTTAGATTTGTTACAGGGGGTGTTGAAAATACCGGTTGAATATTTGTACAGTTTTGTGCTATTACCTGAAGTTCTCGCACAGATGTGCCAATTAGAATCCCATTACGATATTCTTCAACCAGGATCTTTACAATTCCAAATTGTGCTGAATCGGGTGTAAAGCAAAACTCACCTGTTGTTGGATCAAAAGTCCATGGAACGAGAGAAGAAAGAGGTTCGTTAACAGTAAAGCCGGCAACATAAGGAATAGGAGTACCCGGAGCTGGGCCATCCAATGGTTGAACCAACGAAAAAACCAATGAGTCATTCTCAGAATCAAAGGTACCTAATGAATAGCAAAAAGGCTGCCCGGCACAGATATAGGGTGTAGGTATAGACAAAAATTGAGGGGAATTGTTACAAACGGTTGTGTTAACCAATCCATCAATAAATAAATCCTGGGAAGCTGGCGATGTCAAATTAGATATTTGTGAGTTACGGCAGCATGTTGACCAGGTATAGGTCCAGTCATCACATGCGGTGGGAAAAGTTACAGTGCCAGTATAGGTCCATATTTCTGTACCAGGCAATGTACCACCAACATTACAGTTTGTGTTAGGTAAATCAGCTGGACAGACCTGGGAAACTTCTGTACCTCCTACATTGACCAAAGTTAATGTTTGCGAAAAAGCAGTACCACATCCGGAAGGAGAACTAAAATTGAGTGTTTGACTCGTAGAAGGAGTAATTCCGTCACAGTCTCTGTAAAAATCCAACGTAAAAGTGTATGTATTCGGTCCGGTACATTCATAATAAATGTCAACACCCATTGCGTGGGAGGCAAAGAGTTTATGTGCTGTGGAAAATAGAAAAACAAAGAATATTAAAACTTTGAAGGTAAAAGTTAAACGCATATAAGTTTTTGGGCATCTCTAAAAACTACATATTTTTTAAAACACACCCCTTGCTCCTCTTGATAGAGGGGAATGTATGGTGTAGTTTTTAGAGATGCCCTTTTTATAAATCAAACCTAAAAATCTAAATTAATAAAACGGATAGATTTCCAATCTTTCTTTTATTTCTTACTATATTTACTCAGGAAAGTGATCCCCTGTTGCTTCATCACCCACTCAACAACGTCTTTTTCACTTTCCAGGTTTTTAAAATCAGTCTTATGCCTGTCTCCTTTCTCGTCAACATACTGCTGACCCAACTCTTTTGATAAAAAGATATATCCAAGCTTCCCCTCCTTATCTCTTACAAATATTGTATAGGCATTAGTGGGGGCATCTTTTAATTTATTTTTTCCCATTATAAAAAGCTATGATACTGCAATTTTTTTAAAAAAATATCGTAATAAACAACAAAAAAGGCTAAAAATTACTTTAGGGCATCTCTAAAAACTACATATTTTTTAAAACACACCCCTTGCCCCTCTTGATAGAGGGGAATGTATGGTGTAGTTTTTAGAGATGCCCTTTATGAATAAGAAAAAATTCAGAGGGTGAAAAATGAAAGGTGGTGCGGGGCAGAATCGAACTGCCGACACCAGGATTTTCAGTCCTGTGCTCTACCAACTGAGCTACCGCACCATATATATTTGGTGATTTGGTGACCCGCCTGCCTTGTATTGGCTTTGTGAATGGCGGGCAGGTTTATTAATTTGCAAATATAATGCTTTTTAATTTCAGATTAAATTTATTTTTATGAATTTTACACCGAAAAAAAAATAACACGAATGACCAGGCAGATCATATTTATCATATTTACATTAGTGGCATTGGGGTGCTTTGGATATACCATTTCCAGGATCATAAGACTGCTCAAGCTAACTCAAAAAGCTTACCCTCTTGATCAGATCCCTAAACGGATCATGCTCACTTTGTCGGTTGCTTTTGGACAAACAAAGATATTCAGAAAGCCACTGGTAGGTTTTGCGCATGCTTTGGTTTTTTGGGGATTCCTGGTGATAACAATTGGTACCGCAGAGATAATGCTTGATGGCTGTATCAATAAGATCAGGATACTTTCTTTCCTGGGCCCTGTGTATGATCTGATCACGGCATCAGGTGATATTTTTGCTGTGCTCGTCTTACTATGCTGTTTGATCTTTTTGTTCAGACGCTTTTTCCTGACGATCAAACGCTTTAGCGGGATTGAGCTAAAAGTTAAGTCTAAAATTGATGCAACCATTGCGCTGACGCTGATAATGATACTAATGTTATCGTTGTTAGGCCTCAACATGGGTTATGTTGGTAGTAACCCTGAAAACTATCATGGAGCATTTCCGGTGAGCAAATTATTGGTGCCGTATATCTCACATTTATCTGCGTCTTCAATGCATAATTTTGAACAGGCTAACTGGTGGATGCACATTATAATAGTGATGCTTTTTCTCAATATTTTGCCCTATTCCAAGCATTTTCACGTGATCTTGTCTATACCTAACGTATTCCTGAGCCGTCTGGATTCTCTTACAAAAATGTCTGATATGCCGGCAGTGACCAAAGAAGTAAAATTGATGCTTAATCCTGATACTGCCTCCCCCCCCGAGGGTGGGGAGGAAGAACTCTCCAAAGGAGAGACAGTTCCCACACCGCAAGAGGTCGAAAGTGTTGCTGAACCTGGAAGATTTGGTGTTAAGGATGTAGAAGATGTTAGCTGGAAGAACTATGTAGATGCGTTATCCTGTACAGAATGTGGGCGATGCACGGCTGTTTGTCCTGCCAATATTACGGGCAAAAAGTTGTCTCCGCGAAAACTCTTTGTGGACCTCAGAAAAAGAATGAATGAAAAAGGCCCCCGATTGGTAAAAGAGGGCATGGATTTTTCAGATAATAAGTCGCTATTGGGAGATTATATTACGGCTGAAGAGCTTTGGGCTTGCACTACCTGCAATGCCTGTGCGCAGGAATGTCCGGTTAATATTGACCAGCCATCGCTTATCCTGGATATGAGACGCTACCTGGTGATGGAAGAATCTGCTGCTCCGTCACAACTTAATACAATGTTTTCAAACATTGAAAATAACGGAGCGCCCTGGGCGTTTGCTCAAAGTGAAAGGATGAATTGGGCGGAGGAAATCTATATTAGCATAGGTGATTAGTCAATTGGATTGCTTTCTTTTCTTATCTCCTATACGAACTAAAACAACTAATGCAATTGCTATTATTGCCATAATAGCCACTGTTATTGTTACAATTTCCATAATAAACTTATTCTTTTGCAAGAAATAAAAATAAATTTTTAAAATCAAAAATAATACTTGTTTTTTTTATAATAATTATTTAAACTAAATATTATGACTGATAACCACCCAAAACAAATCAAAGTTCCCATCATGGCAGAGATGGCTGCCAAAGGCGAAGAACCTGAAATTTTATTTTGGGTGGGTTGTGCCGGAGCTTTTGACGACAGGTATAAAAAAGTAACCCGGGCTTTAGTGAAGATCCTTGAAAAAGTGGGGATAAAATATGCTGTTCTGGGGATTGAGGAAAGCTGTACGGGTGATCCCGCAAGGAGGGCAGGTAACGAGTTCCTTTTTCAAATGCAGGCTCATAGTAATATAGAAATTTTAAACCGTTATAAGATCAAAAAGATCGTAACAGCCTGTCCTCATTGTTTCAATACTTTAAAAAATGAATACCCGGAATTTGGTGGCAATTACGAAGTGATACACCATACTACTTTCCTGCAACAGCTTATTGACGAAGGGAAAATTAAAATGAAGGGAGAGGGGTCATTTAAAGGCGAAACGATCACCTACCACGACTCATGCTATCTTGGCAGAGGTAACAATATCTACGAAGCGCCCAGAGAGGTCCTTGAATCGCTTGATGCTGACCTGGTTGAGATGAAACGTTCCAGGAGCAAGGGACTATGCTGCGGTGCAGGTGGAGCCCAAATGTTTAAAGATTCCGAACCGGGTGATAAAGAAGTGCTTGCTGAAAGAACAGAGGAAGCCTTGCAAACAGGGGCCAAAGTAATTGCCACGGCATGTCCGTTTTGTATGACTATGATGAGTGATGGCGTGAAGCAAAAGGATAAAGAGGAAGAGGTGAAGGTGTTGGATATTGTGGAACTTATTGCGAAAGAGGAAGGTTTAGATTAAATAGTGTCTGTCTATAAAGTCAGCATTCCAAAAATAAAAAGACACGAATTACACGAATTCACACGAAAAAATTAGTGTAATTCGTGTCAAAAAAAGACATTATAGACAGACACTAAATAGGGCCAGATTTGAAAATGAATGAATACAGTAATATCGTAACAGCAATTGATTCTGAATTTGTGAAATTCTTAATAGAAAATGAGGAATTTGCCGATAAAATTCCTAAAGGCGCAGCAATCATATTTCAGATTGAAGGTGAAAAAGGCTTTAATACCTGGCACAGGAAAATAACATTAAAGAATATTGAAAAAGATAGGCCACTTATTTTTGTAAATGTAATAAAATGGAGACGAAGATCTGCCATTGAAAATCTAACTATATCTGAAGTATTACCTTGATTTATTCTTTAAATTATGTCAGTATATTTTAAAAACATGCCCCCTCATTCAAGAGTATGGATATATCAATCCGGTGTTACCTTTACGAATGATGAAGCGAGAGATATTAAATCTAAACTTATGGATTTTATTAATAATTGGGAAAGTCACGGTGCAAAGCTAATGGCGGCAGGTGAGGTTTATTATAACCGTTTCATGGTAATTGCAGTGGATGAAAAAAAACAGCCTGCCAGCGGATGCTCCATTGACAAATCTGTTGATTTTACCAGGCGAATCGAAAAAGAATTTAATTTAGTCCTTTTTAACAGAGAGCTGGTGGCTTACCGGGAAAATGGTGAGATCAAAACGGAAGATTTGTCTTCTATAAAAGATAAGATAAAAAACAGCTTATTCCCTTCTAATACTATCATATTCAACAATTTGGTCAATAATGTGGGTGAACTAAAATCTTGTTGGGAGATAACCGCAGGGGAGAGTTGGCTTGGGAAATTCTATAAGAAACACTTTTAAATTGGAAATTACAAAAAATGAATTTATCTTTGCAATGTGGAATATGTAACAGAAGCATTGAAACAGCCCAGGTTCAGGTGGTTGCCACGTCATTTGAACCATATTGCTGAAAATATTGTATTTAAAAAACGTAATATACCTATATAATAATATTATTGTATTAACAGCTTATAGTGAATCTGATGAATACCAATAAATTAAAATTTAAAACCATTGAAGAACAAGACGAGTATATTCAAAACTTGTCTTTGGATGAGTTAAAAAAATTCAATGAAAATAGTAGGTTTATATTCAAAAATGATGGCAGATATCCTAAAGTAAAAAGTAAAAAGTAAAAAGTAAAAAGTAAAAAGTAAAAAGTAAAAAGTAAAAAGTAAATCTACGTTATTATGAGAAAATTCATAGCAAGGATAAGGGAAAATGGCTAAGTAAATTTGGAAATAATCCAGCATCTAAATTAGAAACAGCAGAACGAAATCCAAAAAGACCTGTTAGGAAAAAAGTCGATTAGTATGAGAAGTAAGAGATTTTTATTAGTTGTATTTATTTCAGTTTTAATAGTGACTGTGGAAAGTTGTAATAGTCATCAGGGTGATACTCAAACATATTATGATTTGTATAATGAATTGAATAATAATACTCCTAAATCTTCATGTACTGCTCATTTTATTAAGGATCAGTGTGTTCGATTAGTTCTTATTTTAGATTCAGATGAACGTCAACATAATTTACCTAATTCCATTATTAATATAATTTCATTATTTGATGATCTTGATGAAATTAATATTTATGGTCATCTTTCAAAGAATCCAAATTTTAAAAACAAAATTTCTACATTAACAATAGAAACGGGAGTAGACACTTTGGTTATTAGTGATTCGATTGAGTATTCAAATAGTATAAAAAATTTATACATAATTAATCATGGAGTTAGTTTATATATCCTTTCCTTAGAAAGCTCTTCTATTAAAAATATTGGCATAGGTAATGCGGGCATAAAAGATTTTAGTCATTTTATAAGTGTTTTGCCACATTTAAAATTTCTTAACCTTATGAATAATGATATCAGAGAAGTTCCTGATATGGGAAAAGTTATGGATGGCTTAATAATTGATTTAACTAATAATAAGGTCGACACTCAAAAAGTTAAAATGAAAAATCCTGAAATTCATTTTATATTTAATTCTACTTTGTTAGATTAAAAAGCAGCGATAACAGGTTTGGATAAACAGGTTATCACAAAACTGGAAAAGCAAAAGGAAAAAGCAACGCTGCAAGACATTATGATCTATTGTAGAAAATTGGGAATTTCCTTTAGGGATTTTCTTCCGGAATTATATGGGTGATAAACAACAATCATTTTTTATTTTCGTTTGTAATAAGCAACAATGTTTAATAATATGATTTTATTTTAAAGTTATGTATATCAAAACGATCACCCCTTTTATTTTATGCAAAGATTAATTATTATAAATTTCTCTCTTCTCCTTTTAACAACTTTTGCCTGCAACACTGCAAAAAAGTCGTATAAAACTGCTATGAAAAAATTCAGCCATGGTGAATATGAATTTGCCATTCCCAAATTTCAGAATGCGCTGAATAAAGGATATTCTGCTGCAAAAACAAATTTCATGATCGCTGAAAGCTACCGGCTATCCAACCGGATCTATGAAGCTGAGCCTTTTTATAAAAATGCTATTGATGCCAACATAAGAAATGAATCGTCCTATTTTTACTATGGATATGCGCTTAAATCACAGGAAAAATATCAAGAAGCTTCTGCCAGGTTTAAAGAATACCTGGAAGTTGGAACTAACTTTGATTTTATCAGCAGGGCAAAAAAAGAAATCAAAAATCTAAAGGAGATCAACCGCATTGTAAGCAAAAAAACTTATTCTGAAGCCACCAACCTTGCTCCCCTTAACACGGATGCTCCCGAATATTCTCCTTATATCCTTGATGACAATATTGTCTTTACTTCCAGCAGGGGAGTACAAAAGTTCTACGCTGCTACCGGTACCGGCTTTACCGATCTTTATCAATTTGAGTTTAATTATAAAGACAAAGGTTCAGGTACTACAACGCCTTTCAATGAGACGATCAATCTTTTTGATACCCACGAAGGTTCAGCTACTTTCTCAAGAGATGGTAATACAATGATCTTTGCCAGAAGTAATGACGGTAAGAAAAAAGGAAGAAGAGAAGTAGATATGTATATTACCAGGTTTATCAACGGAGCATGGACAGAACCTGAATTACTTGAGATCTGTAAGAAAAATGCCTGGGATTCTTCACCGTCCTTTTCACCCAACGGGAAAAAACTGTATTTCGCCTCAAACAGGGAAGGAGGGTTCGGAGGTACTGACATTTACAGGGCTACGCTTGACAGAAATGGAAACTGGAAGAATGTCAGGAACCTGGGTTCAAAGATCAATACGGCTGCTAATGAGATGTTTCCATATATTGATAAGAATGGGACACTCTATATTTCATCTGACGGGCACCCGAGCCTGGGAGGATTAGATATTTTCAAAGTCAGTAAAGATGGGAAAAAAACACGTGTGATCAATTTAGGCCTGCCTTTCAATTCAAGCTATGATGATTTTGCTATCGTTTACGATACAGATACTACGGGCTATTTTTCTTCGAACAGACCTGGTGGAAAGGGCGATGATGATATTTATGATTTTATGGAAAGAAAACCTACGTTGAAGGACATTGATTTCAACCTGATAGGTATTGTTGTAGAAGAATCTGAGCACGGCCCTTCTCTCAAAGATGTAAAAGTTACGCTTCTTGACGGGCTTGAAAATGTAATGAAAGAAGTGATAACGGATGAAAAAGGTAAATTTGGCCCCATAAAGGTAGATGTTGAAAAAACTTTCATGTTAATTGCTGAAAAAGAAGACTATTTTACAACACGGCAACCATTTTCAACCATTGGTAAAACACCATCTATAAACCCGGCAAAAGCCAGCGTTTTGGAAGATATTACTTTTTATGTAAAAATACCTATTGATAAGATCGTTATTGACAGAACGATCGTGCTGGAGAATATCTATTATGATTTTAATAAAGCGGATATCAGGCCTGAAGCTGCAGAAGACCTTGATGAATTGGTGGACTTGCTTACTGATAACCCTGATATAAACATTGAGCTAAGCTCTCATACTGATAGCAGGGGAGAAGATGAGTACAATATTGATCTTTCACAAAAAAGAGCAGACGCAGCCATTGCTTACTTGATAGAGCTCGGCATAAACCCATCCAGGCTTATAGCAAAAGGATACGGAGAAACAAAACCCATAATCGAAAACGCTGTAAAAGAAAAAGATCATCAAAAAAACAGGAGGACTGAGTTTAAGGTGGTGGAAATTGAGGAATAGGAGGCTTTGCAAAACCCATGAAAATCAGTAATCAGTAATCGGTAATCAGTAATCAGTAATCAGTAATCAGTAATCAGTAATCAGTAATCAGTAATCAGTAATCGGTTATCGGTAATCAGTAATCAGTAATCAGTAATCAGTAATCGGTTATCGGTAATCAGTAATCAGATAACCGATTACCGATAACCGATTACCGATAACCGATTTTAGTGGGGTTTAATGATTTAGAGATTTTGCGGCAAAATTTTTTTTGTTTAAAATGACATAAACATTATGGAAGCTCAAAAATTTATTAGTAAAGTTTTACCTGATGGTCATCTTTCTATACTGAAAGAAATATCTAAAAAGGTAGGGAAAATTTATGAAGTAATTTTGGTGCCTTATGAAGAAACTGATATTTTTTCTTATTCAAAAAAAATAGCTAAGGAGAGGAAAATACCTAAACTTTCGGAAAAAGAATTAGAAAGAATTATACATGAAATAAGGGGTGTCAAATGTTAAAAGTAGTTTTTGATACCAATGTAACAATATCTGCTTTCTTAAAGCTAAAGATTTTTTAATTAAAGAGAAATTTCTTAATCATGAAACATAAACCATAAATCATAAACGTTATGATAAAACTAATTATAGCTACCTTCGTTGGTGCCTTTATATTGTTCCTCTGGAGTGCAATCTCGTGGATGGCGCTGCCTATCCATCATCAATCTTTTTGGTATACTCCTGCTCAGGATACCATTTTAAATGTTATAAAAAAAAGTATTGATGAGTCAGGGGCCTATATGTTACCCGCTGCAGATAACAGGGATGTTAAAATGTGGGATCCTGAGTACGAAAAAGAAAACCAGAGGGTAATGGAGGAAAACCAAGGCAAACCATTTGCGATGGTCTTTTATGTGAAAGAAGGTATGCAAATGGACGCAAGGCAATTTATTACAGGCTATGTGTTTAATTTCATTTCTGTGTTGATTGCTGTGATCATTTTGCTTGCAGCCGGTGATAAGCTTAAATCGTTTTATATGCGTTGGTGGATCGTAATGCTGTTGGCTGTGATCATTTCCATTGAAGGCTATCTGGTAAACTGGAACTGGATGGGCTATCCCTGGCATTATATCAAAGGATCTATTGTAGATAATTTGATCGCGTGGGGACTATGCGGGATATGGTTGGCGTGGTATCTGCGTGTAAAACAGGATGATAGTTAGATAAGGGATGATCTGTATCAACTTATTTTATCCAACTAAATAAGGCAGATAAAACATAGCTCAACATCTTGAAAGATAAATATACCCAACGAGGCGTTTCAGCATCCAAAGAAGACGTTCATGGTGCAATCAAACATATCAATAAAGGCATATTCCCCAATGCGTTTTGTAAAATAGTCCCCGATATCTTAGGTGGTGACCCTGATTACTGCAATATCATGCACGCAGATGGGGCCGGCACCAAATCCTCCTTAGCTTATATTTACTGGAAAGAAACAGGTGACCTGTCGGTTTGGAAAGGCGTAGCACAGGATGCTATTGTAATGAACATAGATGACCTGTTGTGCGTGGGTGCGGTTGACAATATTCTGATCTCCTCTACGATCGGAAGAAACAAGCGGCTAATACCGGGAGAAGTTCTTTCAGCCATCATAAATGGCACCGAAGAATTTTTAGAAATGCTGAGGGAGGAAGGCATTAATATCCATAGTACCGGGGGTGAAACAGCAGACATAGGTGATCTTGTGCGTACTATTGTCGTTGACAGTACAGCGACTGCCAGGATGCGAAGAACTGATGTTATTACTACCGATAAAATAGTCCCCGGAGATGTGATCGTTGGTTTGTCCTCTTCCGGCAAAGCAAGCTATGAAACCCGGTATAACGGTGGCATTGGCAGCAATGGACTCACTTCAGCCCGTCACGATGTGTTTTCAAAATATTTATGTGTGAAATATCCCGAAAGCTTTGACCCTGATTTGTCTGAGGGCCTGGTTTATATTGGACAATACAAACTCACTGACTTGTCCCCCCTCTCCACGTCAGTGGAGAGGGGGTTAGGGGGTGAGGTATCTGTTGGCGAATTAGTGCTTTCACCTACCCGCACTTATGCTCCCATTATGAAAGAGCTTTTCAAACATTTCAGTAAACAAATTCCTCATCCACCCTCCATAACCCATATTCCATCACCCATTATACATGGCATCATTCATTGCACTGGCGGGGGGCAAACAAAAGTATTAAACTTTGTGAATGACCTTCATATCATTAAAGATAACCTTTTCCCTGTCCCGCCATTATTCAAACTAATTCAGGCAGAGAGCGATACAGATGCAGTAGAAATGTATAAAGTCTTCAACATGGGACACAGGTTTGAGATATATCTTGAAGAAAAATATGCTGAAGACATTATACAAATTTCAAAATCGTTTGATGTAGAGGCACAGATTATTGGTAGGGTTGAAAGAAACAATAAAAAGAAGTTGACAATTCTTTCAGATTATGGGGAGTTAATATATTAACTCTATTAAAGTTAGTGAAAAGGTATATATTATCAGGCTTAATAGGATTTGGTATTTGCATTTGTTGCTTATTGCCTCCTATTTTACACTTTATTACCGGGCCTTTAGGTCCATTCATTGGTGGACTTGTAGCCGGTACCCGTATACATGCTAACAAAAAAGGAGCTATAGTTATTGGATTAATAATTGGCTTGAACTTAACTTTATTATTTATTTTAATTTTTAATATAATCTCCGGAACAGGACTATCTCTGCCTTTTAATTTAGGAAGAGACGCCCAATTTGGGCGTCTCTTCTCTCATGAATCTATTGATGTAAGCTATCTTTCAAAAATTGCTGCAGGCGTATTTTTATATGGATCGTTGTGGGGTATATTAGGAGCGTATTTAGGAGGCAGGATCGGGAAATGAACAATGAGACTTACAATTCTTATCATCATTATTTAACCACTAATTACACACTTGCGTCCCGCATATTGCGGGACGCAAGTGTGTAATTAGTGGTTTCTTTTTTTCTTTACAACTACAGCAACCTCTTAATGATCTCGTCCACCGTAATGCCTTCTGCTTCTGCTTTAAAATTGCGTATTATCCGGTGTCTTAGCACTTCGAAGGCGATTGCCTGAACGTCTTCAATATCGGGCGAGTATTTGCTATTGATCAAGGCATTGCATTTGGCTCCCAGTATCAAATATTGTGAAGCCCTGGGGCCGGCTCCCCATTCAAGGTGATCTTTAGCTTCCTGTGAAGCTAAGGATGTACCGGGCCTGGTTTTTTGCACTAATGTTACTGCATATTCCAATACATTATCTGCAACCGGCACTTTTCTTACCAACTCCTGGAATTTGATAATTTCTTTTGCTGAAAGAATTTTATTTACTTTTTTGGGAGCTGATGAAGTAGTGGTCCGTACAATATCAATTTCCGATTCGTAGCTTGGGTAATCCATCCAGATGTTAAACATAAACCTGTCTAATTGTGCCTCGGGTAGGGGATAGGTGCCTTCATGTTCTATAGGGTTTTGAGTTGCAAGTACGAAGAAAGGCATTTGCAGTTCATATTTTTTCCCCAGAATGGTTACCTGGTACTCCTGCATTGATTCGAGTAAAGCGGCTTGTGTTTTGGGAGGCGTGCGGTTAATTTCATCAGCAAGGATGATGTTGGCGAATACCGGCCCCTTGATAAACCTGAAATTTCTATTTGCATCCAACGTTTCCGAACCAAGAATATCGGAAGGCATAAGATCGGGGGTAAACTGTATTCTGCTAAATTCCAGATCTAAGGCAGCGGCAGTAGTCTGGATAAGCAATGTTTTGGCAAGTCCTGGCACTCCCACCAACAAGCAATGGCCTTGGCATAAAATGGCAGTAAGTACAAGCCTGATAACGTTATCCTGGCCGATGATCACTTTTGAGATCTCGGTTTTGAGGCTCCCATAAGCTTCGTGTAATGCATCAGCAGCTTTTACGTCAGATTTTGTTTTGTTCATAATTATACTTAATTCATTAAATTACAGTAACCATATTCCTCATCAATATCAATAAAGACCTCTGCTTTGGTTTTTTCAATCCAATCTGCCAAGGCCTGGTTTTTCTTATTATCAAGGGTAGCGGTATATATTTTTTGGTAATCCTGCTTTAAATTTGCCTGGTGAGGGGGAATCCTTGATTTGTACCAAATAATACGAAGGGCCTCTTTTCCGTCCTGGGTTTTATATGAGACAGGTGGTGAAATTGTTCCGGCTTTCATGGTATCAATAGTAAAGAATATTACAGGGTCAATCTGATCAAGCGGGAGTTTGGTACTGCCGGTATTGGCGTCAAATAGAAATCCCCCGTTGCTGTTTGTTGCCTGGTCTTCGGAGAATTCTTTGGCTGCTTTTTCAAACGTCATACTGTCTGCCAGGATCATCGCTCGTATGCTGTCAAGATAATTTTCGGCATAATCAATATCAAGCACGGATGAATTTGGTTTGATAAGAATATGGCGGGAGTTATATTCATTACCCCTTCTTTCTATCAGTTGAATGAGGTGAAATCCGAATTGGGATTCTATTACTTTAGAGATTTCTGAAGGTTTGAGGTTGAGGGCTGCGGCTTCATATTCTGGAGCTAATTCTCCTATTTTCCAGAAGCCCAATTCACCGCCAAGTTTTGCAGACCCTGGGTCTGCTGAGTATTCTTTTGCCAATGTAACAAAATCTTCACCGTTTAGTATCCTTTCCCTGATTTTTTTTAACTTAATTTTGGCCTGTATTTTCTGTTCTCTGCTTACCTGGGGAAATCTAACGATCTGTGCCACTTCCACTTCTGTAGAGAAATAAGGGAGACTATCCTTGGGTATTTTGTTGAAGAACTTTTTGACTTCTGCAGGCGTGATCTTGATCTTTTGGGTAATATTGTCCTGCATTTTCTGGATGATAAGCTGCTCTTTTACCTGCTTTCGTAATTCGCTTTTTAATTCTTCAATTGATTTGTCATAATATTCTTCAAGTCTTTCTTCAGAGCCAATCTGAGCAATAAAAAATTCCATCCTCCTGTTGAGCTGGTCATCAACAACCTTATTCTCAACGGTTACAGAATCTATTTCTGCTTTAGCAAGAAGTATTTTATTGATTATTAACGATTCAAACAACTCGCATTTTAGGTTTTCGGAAACACCTTCACTACCTGCTTGTTCATCAGACAGGCTGGCAGCATACTGCAGATAGCTGATCTCCAACTCTGATTTTAGTATTATCTGGTTATCAATTTTGGCAACTATTTTGTCTATCACTACGCCATTATTACTTTGGGAATAACACAGATCACCACCGAGAAATCGGGGCAGGCATAGATTAAAAAAGATTACACACCTGCCCGCCACCTGTAAGGCTTTAGTGCCTGCCCGCCCGCCTGTCTGGCCTGCCCGCCAATTGGCAGGCGGGCGGACAGGCCAAAGGCCTATGGCAGGCGGGTGGCAGGCGGGGATTTTTATGTTAATCATTTCTAATATATCTCAAACTCATCATTGAGTTTTGCACTCTTGTAGATGGATTCTTCGAGATTACGAATAAGCTCTACCTTTCTTCTATTGATAATAATATTTCTGATAGTTTCTTTTACAAATTCCAAAGGCGAGATCTGATCTGTAATCTCATAATCATTTATTTTTAAAATATAGATGAAATTAGAATCTTCAGCTTCAATATATCTGTTATTATGTAAAAACTGTATTTTATTGGGAATGCTTTTAAAAGGAGTGTTTTGGATAACCTCATCAAAATTAAACCATATAGAATCTTCAAGTGAATACAAGGTCGCGAACCGGAAGCAATATGACTTCAATTCTTTTAGTTCTTCATTTTTCTCAGATTTTACCCACTTTTTTACCTGATCTGTTTTAGGTGCATCGATCGGGATTTTTATAAATCTGCCTTTTACGATATTTTGCTTTAATTCAAAATTTGCAAGATTTGCTTTGTAGTACTGCTCAATCTTCTTGACGGTAATCGTAGTATCTAAGTTTTCTTTTATATGATTTTTTTGGTACTCGTAAACTATAAGGGCATATTGATAATCCTGTATTTTTCTTTCAATTTCAACTTTATCTATATCAATTTCTCCCGCTTTTGAAAGCATGAGCTGTTTTCTGATCCATGACTCAATATATCTGTTTACAAAACTGGCACTATCTTGTGAAGATGTACCCTTTGGAACTATTCTTTCAATATCCTTCAAATAGAGGTATTTCTCATGAACCTTAGCAATAGCAGTCTCCTGTTCTGTAATTTTTTTTGTTATTAAATCGTTGTAGATAGTCGTTATCTCTTTGCAAGATGTTGTTGTTAGAAGTAGTATCAGGGCTATTATATGAGTTCTCATTAGGCGCTAAAGTCATTTATCAGTTAATTTATTTTTTAATTAACTTTTGAACTTCATCATTATTTACAACAACCGAATATTTTTCTCTTAAACTTTTATTCCATTGCTTTTCGAGGTGGTTTTGAAGATCAGAAATTACAAGTCCCCGGGCTTCCTGTAATGTTTTTGGCATAGGGTCTTCAATGCTACTTACCACGATATAATTGATCCTGACTGCCGGATCAAAGCCGGGTTCTTTTTTCTTTAAAGTATAACTACCAACTTTCCATTCAATGGAGTCTGTTAAATCATTTTCTCCTTTTTGAAAAGGCCCATATATGATTTTTAATCCTCCGGGCGTATTTTTATTAATTGATTCTGCCAGGCCTGTAACGCTCTTTTGTTTTTTAAGCACTTGTTTTAACTTATTCAAAATATCAGGATCAGCACAATCGTAAATAGTGCCAAACAAACGTATATCCCACATGTAATTCTCACTATTTTTTTCATATAGCTCTTTTTGACCAGTAGTGTCAGTGATAGCTCTTGACCAGACTTTTTGATCCATTAGCTGGAAAAGCAGTATCCCGTCTCTATATTCTTTTAAGAGTAGATTGTAATCGCTGTATTTTTCTCCTAAATGAGCTTCTTCATAATTCATAACGCTTTCTTCAGTAAAATTCTTATACAAAATTCTCATATAATGGGTGGGTGAAATATTTTTGCTTCTTTTTTGTTTTTTATATATATAACCGAACAGGTCGTTAATTGTATATTTTTGCTTATTGATCTTGAATAAAGTGGCTTTATTAACTTTGTTGTTCTTGTCAAAGTTCCATTTAGCTTGAATTAATGAAGGATCTGCCTGCAGCAGCGCTTTTTCCAGGGCTTTTGGATATTCCACAAAATTATTTTCTTTTTTCAACTTTTTTATCAATGCGATTCTGCTAAGTTCACTACGGGAATCTTTAGTTACTTTTGATTTTAGCATTGGCTGCAGATCTTCAAAAGACCCAAAAGCTTTTTTATCTATCAGCTTTATGATATGCCATCCGTAGGGTGTAAGCACTGGTTCGGATATATCTCCGGGGCTGTTTAGTATAGAAGCAGCGTCTTCAAAAGTGGGAAGATTCATCTTTCCAGTACTAAACCAGGGCAGCTCACCTCCTTTAGAAGCTGAAGAAGCATCTTCTGAAAACTGAGCACAAAGTTTTTCCCATTCTTTGCCCTGTTTTAACTGGTTATAGACGTCATCAATCTTTTGTTTTGCTGCCTCGGCATCTTCTTTTGATACTCCTGCTGATGTTCTAACCATAATATGAGCTGTTTTTATCTCATCTCTTGAAGGCCTCTTGTTTAATACTTTTACAATATGGTATCCAAACTTTGTACGGACAGGTTTGGATATTTCCTTAACTTTAGTAAGGTAAGCTGCATTCTCAAATGGGTAAACCATTTGCAATGCCGTAAAGTATGGCAGCTCTCCTTTATTTGATTTTGCTGATTGGTCTTGTGAAAATTGTTGAGCAAGCACTCCAAAATCTTCACCGTTAACCGCTTTTTTTCTTATTTCAACTATTTTATTAAACGCTGTGAGCGTATCATCCGGCTCAGCATTCACATCAACTGAAATTAAAATGTGCGAGCATTTCACTTCTTCTTTGAGCCGTTCATAAGCTTCTTTAATGATCTTTTTCGTGACCTCTTTCTCGGTCAAATATGGTTTGGCAAGCTGCTTTTTGTATCCTTCCAATTCTTCTCTGAACTTCGCTGTTGTATCCAGCCCCATGTCTTCAGCTTCCATCACCTTGAGCTTAAAATTAATGTACAGCTCAAGATACTCGTTAATGCTCTCTTTGGTGTTTGCGTCCTCAGCATTTGCATTGTTCTTATTATAAACATACTGAAATTCTGAAACAGACACCTGCTTCTGGCCTAATTTTACGATTGCCGGCTGCTTTTTTGATTTTTTTTGTGCGTGGCACGAAGTGGGTTCAAAATTTTGAACCCCTAAGATTAAAAAAACGCATAGCACATAGCGCATGGCCCCGCCAATTCGCGTGGAAAGAAAGCTTGTGCGAGGGTGACTCCATGCGCGATGCGCCCTGCGCTTCGCGCTATATATTACTTTGTCTTTCATGGTTATTGATTTGTTGGTTTGCTACGTTGGTTATTCTGACCATTAATCAATTTTTAATAATGAGAATTTTATAACGAACCGCAATATTAATTATTTTTTTATTAAATACATTTTTAAACCTGATTTAAATAATGAACTAAATTCTTTGGTTCAAAATTTTTAAAGAAAATCCTTGTGAGTCTAAAATAAAAAGTTCTATCTTTGAACGCTAATATTAATTCCCAATCAAGTTATTAAGTACAATCCAGTGTACTCAGAATGAAACTTGACAATTTATGACTTTTGTATTCTATAGATCCAGAACCAAGTATGAAGCTACCAAAAGATTTGAAATACACCGAAGACCATGAATGGTTAAGAATAGATGGTGACGCAGCTTATGTAGGCATTACTGACTTTGCCCAGAATGAATTAGGGGATATCGTCTATATTGAAATTGATGCTGAAAAAATCTCTAAGGGTGATGTTTTAGGAACAGTGGAAGCCGTGAAAACCGTTTCGGACCTGTTTGCTCCTGTTTCAGGTGAAATTCTGGAAGTAAATGAAGAATTGGAATCTAATCCGGAATTGGTCAATAGCGACCCCTACGGCAAAGGCTGGATAGTCAAAATCAGTATTGACAAAGCTGAAGAAATTGAGAGTTTATTATCTGCTGAGGAATATGAGAAAGCAGTCAGCAGTAAGTAGTCCCGACTTGTAGAGACGTTGCATGCAACGTCTCTACAATTTGCAGAGACGTTGTATCTCAACTTTTAAGTTGAGAAGTCTTTAAAGGTGGTATTAGTAGTTAGCGGCAGGTAATTTTTGGATAAACAATATTCTCATATAAGTATACGTTTTACTCAATAGATATAATTATTAAATTTACTATCATTTTATGTCTTGATTCAAAAGAGAAAAAAAATATGAAATGTGTAATTTGTCATAGTGAACAAATAATACCTATTAATGTAAATGAGGAATTTAATATTGGTCATGATATTATATATGTTCCAATTAAAATACCTGTGTGTAAAGATTGTGGAGAACGATATTATGATAGAAAAACAAAACAATATTTAGAAAAAATTGGCGCTGAACTTCAAAAGAACAAACATAATTTAAAAGAAATCGGAAAAGTATTGATTTTTGAAAAATAATCAACTTTCTTACATTTATGAATTGCAAAAAACTGTTAACCAAATATCCAAAAACCTAAAAGCTATGGAACCAAAGAAAAAACCCGAAGCAGATCTAAACAGATCAAGAGGCGTATTTTTAAGTATTGGCTTTCTGCTCAGTCTTTTTATAGTGATCGTAGCATTTGAATGGAAGACTTTTGAAGGAGGACTACTGAGTCTGGGAAAGTTGGATGAATTTGAAGAACAAATAGAAATTCCAATTACTGAACAGCCGCCACCGCCTCCCCCCGAAAAAGTAATAGAGATCATTGAAGTACTAGATGAAGAAGAAATAGAGGATGAAATAGAAGTAGATCTTGATGTGGAATTTGATGAAGATACTGTGATTGCTGTAGAAGATGCTCCGGAAGAGGAAGATACGGATAAGATATTCCTGGTAGTAGAAAAACAACCGGAACCTAAGGGTGGGATCCAGGCATTTAACAAATATATAGGATCTCATATAAACTATCCTGAACAGGCAAGGAGGGCTGGGGTACAGGGAAGGGTATATATACAATTCGTGGTTGATAAAGATGGTTCGCTTACAGATGTAAAAGCGGTAAAGGGTATAGGCATGGGTTGTGACCAGGAAGCTGTGAGGGTAGTGAAAAAAGCTCCGAAATGGAATCCTGGAAAACAAAGAGGAAGAGCTGTGAGAGTGAAAATGGTGATCCCGATATTGTTTACACTGTAATTAAAGATTACGTCTTTATTTTATGATATTTCCCGTTCGCCTCTTCCCTTCAAATATCCCTGTGACAATAAATAAAGGCTATATTTTAGAATAGCGTGTTAAACCCCGCACATAAATTCTGGATAAAATTAAAAAATAAAAATAACAATCAAACCATTAAAACAATACTTGTCATTCCGAGTGCTGGGTCGGCAAGTGGGCAAGGCGCGAACGAGGAATCCCCTGATAAAAGAGTAAGTAATTCAAATAAGGAGATTCCTCGCTTGCTCCCAAACTCTACCCACACTGCACTCGGAATGACAGGTCTGATGATGAGATTCTTTGCATCCCCCAACTTGTTCATCCAGATAAATCGGAGCGCCCTGTTAGGAATAGCAATTATTATTTTTGGCCCTCTTTTTTCTCAGGACATCCAAAGAGCGAGACAAACCATTGATACCCTCTGCTCTGTTAGTATGCACGGAAGGGGCTATGTAAATGCCGGAGATAAAATAGCCGCAGAATTTATTAAAGCTCAATTCGAAAATATAGGCGTCAAAATTTTCAGGAGTTCTTACCTGCAATATTTTAATCTTGATGTAAATACCTTTCCTAAAAAAATAAAGCTAAAAATAAATGGTAACGATTTACTGCCAGGGAAGGATTTTATCGTGGACGCTATTTCCAGGAAAGGTAAAGGCAGATGTAAAGTTCAATACCTTGATACTTTGATTTTTACCGACCTGCCTGCCCGCCTGTCTGGCGGACAGGCCAAAGATCTATCAGAGGCGGGAGCCCAAAAGGCGCAGGCAGGAAAAGATGCCAGAGAACAATTCCTCGAACAGTCTAACAAAAAAAAAGTTTTCGTATATGATGCAAAACACTACGGGCAACTTTTAGAATTGCCATTAGAATTTATTAATAAAATACACGAATCAAAGGCCATCATTGAATTGAGAGAAAAGAAGCTTACGGTTAGTATCTCCAATAGCCAGCTTAGCAATCCATTTTTTGAAATAAAAAAATCTGATTGGCCTTTATATGTAGGAAGACATGGCATTTCTTCCAAACAGAGAGTTATTACGCATAACGATAAATCACTTATTGATACTAAAACACAGAAAAAAAGAAATGACATGTCTGATCAGGTAAAAAAAATCAAAGTAAGATTTCGGGTTGATGCCGAACTTATTGAAAATTACCAGTCTCAGAATATAATTGGTTTTATTAAAGGTAAAGAAGTCCCTGATACTTTTCTTGTATTTTCAGCACATTACGATCACCTGGGAATGATGGGCAATGATGTTTATTTCCCCGGCGCCAATGATAATGCAAGCGGTGTAGCGATGCTGCTGGAATTGGCACGTTATTATGCAATGCCTGGAAATGAACCGCATTGTTCAATCGTATTTATTGCATTTGGGGGAGAAGAGGCTGGTCTGGCAGGTTCAAAATATTATACCCAAAATCCCTTATTCCCACTAAGGAGGATCAAATTCCTTATCAATCTTGACTTAATGGGAACCGGGCAGGAGGGTATGACCGTGGTAAACGGCACGATTTTTAACAAGGAATTTGAAAAACTCATGAAAATAAACCAGCAGCGCAATTACCTGCCGCAGATAAAAAAAAGAGGTGAAGCTGCCAATTCCGATCATTTTTTCTTTACTGAAAAAGGGGTACCTTCATTTTTCTTCTATACATTAGGAAACCCAAAACACTATCATGATATTTACGACATACCTGAAACTTTACCGCTTACTGGATTTGAAGGGATTTTTAAGCTTATTTTAGATTTTGTAGAGCAATTATAGGGGTTAATTAGGGCTTGTCTATAAAGTCGAATGTTTAATATATTATCACTGTTGTCCGATTAAATTTATAAACTAATAAAATTACTTCTAAAAATTATAAATTTACTCATCAGCATAGGAT
>VRUD01000059.1 GCA_019456305.1 Cytophagales bacterium
CAGGAACTTATAATGTTACATTAACTACATTTGGTTGTAACGGTTCGGATAGCGCCTACACGTGGACAAATTACATTACAGTAAATGCGTCTCCTATAGCAAACATCACTGCAAATGGCGCCACAACCTTTTGTACCGGAGACAGTGTTGAATTAGTATCAGATACCGCTGGTATTACCAACTATGGCTGGTTGTTAAATGGTGTATCCACTGCTGATACAGGCTGGACCTATAATGCATCTGTGGGTGGAGATTATCAGGTGGTGGTTTGGAATACTTTTGGTTGTTATGCATCAGCAGCAACCACAGTTACTGTAAATCTTCTACCTGTTATTGCTGTGGCGCCTGGTAGCGTTTGTGGTAACGGAGATTCAGTGACATTAACTGCAAGTGGAGCCGTTAGCTATACCTGGTCACCAACAGCTACTTTGAGCGCTGCCTCTGGTACTGTTGTCTCTGCCTTTCCAACAGTGAATAGTACATACACGATAGTGGGTACAGAAGCTAATGGCTGTGTAGATTCTACAACCATTACAGTTCAAATTGATACAGCTTTATGCCCTGTTGGAGTAAGTGAACTATTTGGTTCACCCAATATCATAAAGTTGTATCCGAATCCATTTGAAAATAATACGATTATATCCTTTAAACTGGCATCGGTGGACAATATTTCCATAAATGTTTTTGATATATTAGGCAAAAAAGCCGGCAGCATAGAGAAAAACAATCTAAAAGCCGGTGAATATCAGTATAACTTTAATGACATTGTAAATACTCCTGTTCCGGGCGTGTACTTCCTGCATATCACAATTGGTGAGCAAAGAATAACCAGAAAGGTCATTTGTAATAAACAATAAGAAACGCCTAAGCTGGCGCAGCCAGAACCAAACAAGTTATTAATCAACAGTCAACAGTCGGCAATCGGCAATCGGCAGTCGGCAACATTGGCGACTGTGGACTTGTTTCAGAATGTATAAAAATATTCTGCCAAAATATGTCAGAAGTAAAAATATTAGACACTAAAACATTTACCCTGTGGAATCTGAAAAAATTCCACTGGGCGAGAACACCAAATCCCATCCCGAGTACTCGGGACTGAAAATCAATCAGTTAATAAACCAATAACAACCTTGAGAAAGAAAAAACACCCCAAAGAATCATTTACCACCAAGGCAGAGGTTGTGTTTCCAAACGATACCAATCCCCTCAATCATTTGATGGGCGGAAAAATGCTTCACTGGATGGATATTGTTGCCGGTATTACAGCAATAAAACATTCAAACAGTATTGTAACGACCGTTTCTGTTGATAGCGTTAGTTTTGCTCATCCTATAAAATTAGGCAGTATTGTTACGCTGGAGGCACAGATAACAAGAACTTATTATTCATCAATGGAAGTGCGGATTGAAGTCTGGGCAGAGGACTTCCTGAAAGGGGAAAAAATCAAATCAAATGAAGCTTATTATACATTTGTTGCCATTAACAAATCAGGAAAAACAATTGAAGTACCGGAGATCATTCCTGAAACTGAAAAAGAAACAGAACTCTATAATGACGCCTTAAGAAGAAGGCAGTTGAGATTAGTTTTAGCTGGCAGGATGAAACCCAGTGAAGCTAAGGAGGTACGTAGCTTATTTGAGTTATGAACTTAAAACCTGTAAATCCGAATCTTTTATCCCTCTTTATGAAGGAAGATATTTACCTGGTAAATGAAGGTAAAGGTAAAGGAGCAAGTGTGGATGAAAGTGGAAGTGAAAAGAAGCTGGAATATTTTGGAGAATTTAAAAAACAACTGCTCGTCCTGGTTGAAGATAATGAAAACGCTTATTTATCAGAGAGCAGTAAAGAATTTTTTGAAAATATTTTAAAAGCAATTGAACATACTTACAAGGATATCGCCTTACTAAATTTAGGCAGTCCTGCCTCAAAACGCCTGAAAGTTGATTTTCAATCGTTTGCAGACTACTTCGATTTCACTAAGCTTATAATATTTGGAGATCTATTTAACCAGGTCAGTGAAATTAAGTACCCTCAAAAATACCACCTTTATAGCAAAGAAGGACAAACGATACTGCTTGCTGACAGCTTAGATGAAATAAAAAATGATATTGAGAAGAAAAAAAAGCTATGGGAGGCTCTGAAAGCTGTCTTTTCGGTTAAGAAGCCGTGAGTTCAATAGACAGTAGACAAAAGACAGTAGACAATAGACAGTAGACAATAGACAAGACAATTGCAATCAAGTTATAATAGAATATTATGTTTAAATTTAAAGAATTAACCGTTTTTAAAAAAGCCTTTGCCTTAGCAATGGAAATTTTTGAAATTTCAAAAACATTTCCACAAGAGGAAAAATATGGACTTACTTCTCAGATAAGGAATTCTTCCAGGTCTGTTTGTAGTTGCATTGGTGAGGGTTATAGAAAAAGACAATACCCTGCACACTTTGTTAGTAAAATGTCAGATGCAGATATGGAAAATAGTGAAACTCATGTTTGGACACTTTTTGCTTTTCATTGTAAATATATTTCTGAAAAAACTAAAAATGATTGGTTTGAAAAAGAACACGAGATTGGTAAAATGTTAAATCATATGATAAATTATCCTGAAAAATATACACGTAAAAAAAACAATTAATCTATTGTCTTATTGTCCATTGTCTACTGTCTATTGTCTTTTGTCTACTGTCTATTGTCTATTTGTCTTTTGTCTATTGTCTATTGTCTACTGTCCTTTGTATATCTCCGCAAGCTTACTATCCAGTGTCCTTCCCCTGAGATTTTTAGCAATAATTTTACCTTGTTTATCCAGCAGAAAAGTAGCAGGAATGCTTTTTACATTATAGAGTGCGGCTGCTGAGGATTTCCAGCCTTTAAGATCAGAAACATGGGTCCATGTTAAGCCGTCAGCCTGAATGGCCTGTATCCATCTTGCTTTATTATTATCCAAAGAAACACCAAATATCTCAAAACCTTTGTCTTTATATTTTAAATATGCTTTTACAACATTAGGGTTTTCTATCCGGCAAGGCCTGCACCAGGAAGCCCAGAAATCAACCAACACATATTTACCTTTTAAAGAGGATAATGATACGGGTTTTCCCTCAGTGTTGTACATGGTAATGTCCGGGGCCGGCCTGCCAATTGCAGATCCGCCTACACTATTAATTCTCTGGACCAGCTCTTTTGTAAATTTTGAACCGGGTAATTTTTTCTCAAAAATATTTTTAATGCTATCTAAGTAAACAAAATCATTATCAACTTTTAAAAAATTAAGGGCAACATACACAGCGACAACCGAACTCGTATTGACGTTGATGATTTTTTTCACATTGCTGATATTATTAGCCTGGAGCGAATTATATTCCTGTTGAATCGCCCGGGCAGCATTTTTATCCCTGGCGATCATAGCTGATTGATATTTTTGATTAATGGCTTTTACTTTGTTTTGAAAATCAAATATTATCCTGTCAATTTTCCTTAAAAGTTTCGTATCTTTTGATCCTTTAATTTTAAAAGTGTTGTTCAGATCATTTGCATCAGCAGTAATGTGCATAGTAAGATTATCCAGAACCAAGACAACAGCCCCCCTGTTGGCTATTCTCAAACGGTAAAATGAAGGCTCCGTTACCTTTCCATTCATATCAAACCTCCCTTTCGTATCTACCTGCGTTGTACTGATAACCGCAAACTCATTCTGACCTTTTATTTCTTCAAGATAAACCGTGCCTCCGGTAAGGTTTGCGATTTGGGCAGTAATGACAAATCCTTCATTCGGATTGGGATTCAGGATTTCCGAATCAGTTTTTTTTACTTCTATTGCATCAACTGTATTATTTTTTTCTAAACGAACACTTTCGGAATCCCGGCTTTTATTGGGATTATTTTTCTGCTCATAGTTGCTCTTGCTATTACAGGAAGCAAAGAACAAAAGGGATAAAATAAGTATTGATAGATTTTTCATTCCAACCTTTTTCTTAATAATTCATTTGTCAGTTTCGGATTCGCCTTTCCTTTTGTCATTTTCATGACTTCACCCACAAACATACCTATTAAACCTAACTTTCCTGCTTTATATTCAGCAATTTTTTCAGGGAATCTTGAAAGAACCTCATCAATTACCGGCTGAATTGAGCTTTCATCACTTTGCTGGATAAGATTTTGCTCCTCAGCGATTTGCATAGCAGATTTCCCGTTAGCTTTCAGCATAGCCGGGAAAATTTTTTGTACAGCCGCAGAATGACTGACCTTATCCTGTTCTACCAATTCAATAATTCCAGAGAGTGATTCAGGTGCTAAAGGAAATTGTTCAATATGTAAATTTAGTTCATTCAAATATGATTTCACAGGACCCATTACCCAATTAGATGCTGCTTTATAATTTTTAGTATGCTTACACAATGTTGCAAAATACAAAGCTACCTCTTTTGTGTCAGTCAAAACGTTGGCATCGTAATCAGGCAATCCATATTCATTGACAAAACGGTCATACAACTGATGAGGAAGGCTTGGGATGGAAGCTTCCAATTCTTTGAGCCATTCTTCAGAAATTACAAGCGGCTGCAGATCCGGTTCAGGGAAATAACGGTAGTCATTGAGCTCCTCTTTAGTCCGCATACCTTTGGTCTTTCCTGTAACCGCATCAAAATTACGTGTTTCGTGAATGATGGGTTTGCCATTTTCTATTACCTCTGTTTGCCTGTTAATCTCAAATTCAATTGCCCTTTGCACGTTACGAAATGAGTTCATATTTTTGACTTCAACTCTCGTTCCAAATTCTTTAGCACCTTTTAACATCACAGAAATATTTGCATCACAACGCAATGATCCTTCTTCCATATTGCCGTCACAAATATCGAGGTAACGAACCAATTTTTTAATTTCAGCCAGGTATGCATAAGCTTCCTCACTGGTTCTGATCTCAGGCTCAGAAACAATCTCAATCAATGGTACTCCTGCCCTGTTAAAATCTATTAATGTATCAATTTCTCCATCAAGATGCATTGATTTTCCTGCATCTTCTTCCATGTGTATCCTGGTAATACCAATTTTTTTGTCATTATCCTTAATTCTTATCCTAATATACCCCCCGGTACATAGCGGTTTTTTGTCTTGTGTTATTTGATAGCCTTTCGGCAGATCGGGATAAAAATAATTTTTACGGTCAAAACCGTTATTGCGGTTGATCTTACAATTACAGGCAAGGCCCAGCTTAACAGCATATTCCACCGTTTTCTTATTGACCTTGGGTAAAGTACCCGGATGAGCAAGCGTTATTACGCTTAGATTGGTATTGGGTAAATTACCGTATTGGGTAGAATCAGAAGAATAAGCTTTGCTTTTGGTAAGCAACTGGCAGTGGACTTCAAGGCCGATAACTGCCTGGTATTTGTTTTTAATTTTAGTCGGCTTCATTGTTATTCCCAGTATTCAACATCCTGCTTCTTACTTTAAGAACTATCTTATTAAAAAGTTTAATTAAAAAGGGTACACTTAAAATTAAACCAAGCAAAATGAGCAGGAAAAGAAAAATGTATTCCGTATCACTTACCCAGCCAGTTGCACCAAAAATTTGCAGAAAAAAGTTAACCATTTCATTAGATAAAAGCATAATACTTAGATTTTAATTTGAGGCATTGGGCAATTATTGCCAAAGTTAGTAAAAATATCAATCAAAATTATGATATAAAAGTTCCATTAAATAAATTTGGACAATCTTTCTTTTATCTAAGTATGAAAATACTCACATCATTAACTAAAGCAAATTTATCTTTAAAAATTTTTAGCTTGATAAAGATACCTCTAATACATTATTGCAGACCTAAAATTATCGAAATTAATGATCAAAAAGTTGTCGTCAAGATCCCTCTCAAAAAAAGGACTAAAAATCACTTTAATAGTATGTATTTTGGCGCATTAGCAATAGGCGCTGATGTAGCTGGCGCTTTTATGGCTTTTTATTTAGTAAAGAAAAAAAAACAAAAGATATCCCTGATATTTAAAGATTTCAAAGCAGATTTTTTTAAAAGGCCAGATGATGATGTTTACTTTACTTGTGATGAAGGACATGTCATATCAAAAATAATAGATCAGACTATTAATACAGGTGAGCGAGTAGATCAACCAGTCAATATAATAGCTACCGTACCATCACTTAGCGGTGATGAGCCAGTTGCTAAATTTGTTCTGACGATTTCAGTTAAAGTTCGTAAATCCAATTGATTGGAAACATAATAATTGTTTTTGAAAACGAAGTTATTACCTCCTACTTCAAAAATCACAAATATTTCTTCGCCTTCAAAATAACCTTATCCAACCCCTTCAGATCTTTCCCCCCAGCCGTAGCAAAAAAAGCCTGACCACCTCCCCCACCCTTTATCTCTTTAGCAAGTTCTTTAACAATATTACCGGCATGATAACCTTTTTTCTTCACCAAACCATCAGAGATCATCACAGCAATTTGCGGCTTGCCATTGATCTCTGTTGCCAACACCAAAAAAAGATCATCAACTTTACGTTTCAGATCAAAAGCCAGCTGCCTTAAAGCATTATTGGAAGAAAGAGCGACTTTTTTTGCAATATAGCTTACACCATCCAAATGCTCTATGCTATCAATAAATTCCTGCTTTAACTGATTTACCTGCTGTAGTTGATAGCTTTCAACCTGCTTTTTTAGCTCATTGTTTTCCTCAATTAATGTATGAACCGCTTTACTAATATCTTTAGGGTTTTTTAATTGTTCTTTTAAATTATCAATTATATCAAGATGTTTGTTAATATAGAGTTCAGCTTTGTCTGCAGTGAACGCTTCTATCCTTCGCACCCCCGCAGCAACCGAGCTCTCTGCAATGATCTTAAAAACGCCAATCTCACCCGTTGCAGAAACGTGCGTCCCGCCACATAATTCTACAGAATAACCTTGAAAAATGATCATTCGTACCCTGTCACTATATTTTTCACCAAAAAGCGCCATAGCGCCCAACCTTTTAGCTTCCTTTAAAGGAACATTTCTTTTTTCATCAAGCGCTATGTTTTCCCTTATCTTTTGATTTACCTGTACTTCAATTTGCTTTAGCTCCTTGTTAGAAACTTTAGCAAAGTGCGAAAAATCAAACCGCAGATAGTCAGGATGCACCAAAGAGCCTTTTTGCTGAACGTGGTCTCCTAAAACACGTCTCAATGCAGCATGCAGCAAATGTGTGGCAGAATGATTGTTTTGAGTCGGTAAACGCTTTTTGGCGTCCACCACTGCTCTAAAGGTGGCTTCAACATCTTCAGGCAGCTTTTCAGCAACGTGAATGATCAGTTCATTCTCCTTTTTAGTATCTGTAATATAAATCTTTTCGTTCCCAGACAAGTCGGGATCTCCGCTTCGCTCCGACTTTGCTTCAATATAGCCGGTATCACCTACCTGCCCCCCGCTTTCAGCGTAAAATGGCGTTTTGTTAAGCACTATGTGGTATTGAACAGCCCCCCTAAATCCCCCCAAAGGGGGGACTTTGCCATCACTATCAGCCCCCTCTAAATCTCCCCCAAAGGGTGAGACTTTGCCATCGCTTTTGCCTTGGGGAAGTGAGGCGGGGAAGTCCCCCCTTTGGGGGGATTTAGGGGGGCTGCTGACCTTCCTGTATTTAATTATTTTTGCAGTTGCTTCTAACTTTTCATAACCAACAAATTCTACATCATCCCCATCATTTATAAGTACCCAATCTTCTGTATCAATCTTAGCCGCACTTTTAGAGCGTTCCTTCTGCACCTTCATTTCTTTTTCAAAACCTTTTTCATCTACTTTAGTACCATACTCACCTGCAATCAATGCCGTCAGATCAAGAGGAAAACCATACGTGTCGTAAAGTTCAAAAGCTGTTTTTCCATCTATGCGAGATTCACCCTGTGAAACTTCTTTTATTCTACGGGGTAAATCTTGCTTTACAATCTGTTCCAATTTTTTAAGCCCGCTCTCAAGCGTCTTTAAAAATGAACTTTCTTCTTCCCTGATCACCTTCTGAACTAAATTTTGCTGGGCGTACAGTTCAGGGAAAATATTTTTAAATTGTGTAGCAACAACCGGCACAAGCTTATAGATAAAAGGTTCTACTAAATCCAGAAAGGTAAAAGCAAACCGAACCGCCCTGCGTAAAATCCTTCTGATCACATAACCGGAACCATCTCTGTAAGGGAGTTGTCCGTCAGCAATTGAAAAAGCGATAGCCCTGATGTGGTCGGCAATAACCCGCATGGCCACGTCTGATTTGGTGATTTGGAATTTCGGATTTCGAATTTCGAATTTCGAATTTCGGATTTCGGATTTCGAATTTCGAATTTCGGATTTCGAATTTCGGATTTCGGATTTCGAATTTACATTTTCCACATCAATTCCATACTTTTTACCACATGCCTTTGCAATAAATTGTATCAACGGCTGAAAGATATCTGTATCGTAATTTGATTTTTTGCCTTGCAATACCATACATAACCTTTCAAAGCCCATTCCTGTATCAACATGCTTGTTTTTGAGTGGTATTAATTTTCCGTCTGCCTGCCTGTTAAACTCAATGAAAACAAGATTCCAAAGTTCAACTACAAAAGGAGAACCTTTATTAACGAGCGATTTTCCGTCAAACTTTTTTCTTTCCTGTTCATTCCGCAAATCTATATGAATTTCAGAACAGGGTCCACACGGGCCTGTTTCGCCCATTTCCCAGAAATTATCTTTACCGAATTCCAGTATTCTATCGGCAGGAATAATTTTTTCCCAAACTGCTTTTGCTTCTTTATCCGGGAGTAATAGCCCCCCTGCCTCCCGCAATGCTGGCCCGATGTCCACTTGACATCGTCCTCCCCGAAGGGGGGATTTTGCCACCTCCGTATTACTTCCAAAAACTGTAACATAGAGCCGGTCAGGGTCAATTTTATAAATACCAGTCAATAATTCCCATGCCCATTTGATGGCATCTTCTTTGAAATAATCGTCAAAAGACCAGTTCCCCAGCATCTCAAACATGGTATGATGATAGGTGTCATATCCTACCTGCTCAAGATCATTATGCTTGCCGGAAACTCTCAGGCATTTTTGAGAATTAACAACCCTTTTATGCTGCGGTTTTGCATTGCCAAGAAAATAGTCCTTAAACTGGTTCATCCCAGCGTTTGTAAACATCAGCGTAGGGTCATCTTTTACTACTATGGGAGCAGAACTGACTATTTTATGGCCTTTTGAATTAAAAAAATCCAAAAATTTTTGCCTGATTTCGATAGAATTCATAAAATATTATTAGGTAGCTATTTTGTTGTTTTAATATTTTTTTATAACTTGCGCCCGATTTTTACGTATGATACTGAAATTTAAGTATTTAGCAACTCAGCAAGTGCTTAAAAGTAATTTAATGATTGATAACTTAGCGTAGCAAAGTTACATTAAAAAAAGTTTTGCTCAAAAAAACAAACTTTTATAAAATAAAAGTATAATCATGGCAAGAATAAAATATTATTACGATACTGATTCCTGTAAGTACGAGAGAATTAAGATAAGTACACTGGATGTTATATTGAATTTCATGGGTTTCTTTTTTGTTGCTATGTTACTTGCGGTAGGTATAGTATATATTACCAGTAATTACTTTCCTTCTTATAATGAAGTTCAGTTGGAAAAAGAAAATGAGGAGTTTGAATTGTATTATAAAATTTTGAATAAGGAACTCCAACTGGTCAATAATATGCTAACAAACTTGCAGCAAAGGGATGAAAATGTTTACAGAACTATATTTGAAGCAGAACCGGTGCCTCTGTCAATTCGTAAGGCAGGAATTGGTGGTTCTAATAGATATAAAGACCTTTTGGAAAAAGGAATTGAAAGAGAAGACTTGATCGTTAATACCTTTAAAAAGATTGATAATCTGAAAAAGCAAATGTACATACAGACTAAATCGTATGATGAAATACTGGAACTCGCCCAAGACAAAGCTAAAATGTTCGCATCAATTCCGGCAATACAACCAATTGCCAATAAAAAGCTCAAAAGATTAGCTTCGGGTTACGGAATGAGGATCCACCCTATATATAAAGTAAGAAAAATGCATACTGGTATTGATTTTTCGGCACCAAGAGGAACAGCGATATATGCTACGGGAGATGGTAAAGTAAGGCTCATTAAGCAAAGTTACCGGGGATATGGTAAACAAATTGAAATTGATCACGGCTATGGATACATAACAAAATATGCACATTTGAGATCATTTACTGTTAAACCCGGTCAAATTGTAAAAAGAGGGGAAGTGATAGGATACGTTGGCAGTACAGGCACCTCTGTAGCGCCTCACTTACATTATGAGGTTATCCACAAAAGAAAAAAAGTAAATCCCGTACATTATTTCTTCAACGATCTTACCCCTGAAGAATATGAAGAGATCCTGAAATTAGCCTCTATAGAGAATCAATCTTTATCGTAAAGGAAACTTTGAAAAACCTGCCACAAAGACACCAAGACACTAAGTTTCACAAAAATTTTTTAGTGTATCTTGGTGACTTTGTGTCTTTGTGGCATTTTTTTGTTTTTAAATGTGGAGTATTAATAATAACATTATTTCACTGGGGTAATGCGCCTGCACAAAATACTACTGACACAGTAGTGCATATAGGAATAGGCGCTACTTCTACCACTATCCCCGAAGTATTCCTGACCCTCATTGAAAGGTTCCAGCGTTACACCACCCATGTAAAAAGCCCTCACGACAAATATGATAATAGTATTTATTCACCTAAATCTGCGATATTTTTGTCCCGGGACAGTGGGAGTAATAAGCTATATATAAATTCTTTAGAAGGTTTCAGCACTTCGGTTTATGATTTGGATTCAATGAAAAGGATACAAATTATTAAACATAAATTTAGAAGTCAAAACGCTTATTTATTTTCTGATACAACAGTTTTTGGTTATAAATTTCAATACCGTAAGAAAGATTATAATATATTCAGCGGAAAACCGGTAGAGAGCTGTTTTTCTCATAGCGGGAAATATTTATGGATAACATACTACCGCAGAGATTATGATCAAAATGCAGCAAGCCCGTCTGCTCTTGCTATTGTTGATACAGAGAGTGACAAGATCATACGTGTAATGCCGACCGGTCCATTACCCAAGATGATCACTGCCTCACCTGATAATAAATATATTGCAGTAACTCACTGGGGTGATAACACTATTGGGTTGATTGACATAAGCAGCGATAGCGTAGCAAACTTTAAATACATCAAACACCTTGTAGTTGAAAAACAACTAAAGCTAAAATACAGTAAAGGAGAAAAGATAAACCGTGACCATAATTGTGGTTACTGTCTGAGGGGGACGGTATTTACGCCTGACAGCGCATACCTGTTGGTAGCCAGGATGGGTGGAGGTGGGATTGCCGTATTTGACCTGGAATCAAAATCGTATATCGGCACTGTATTTGGGATGCAGGATAATATCCGCCATATAATAATATGCAATAATGAACTATTCATCGGTACAAATAGTAGCGGCTATGTTCAAAAAACCAACCTGGAAGAATTTTTAAAGCAAAAACTTGAAAACAAAGGGAGTAATGATACCATAACCGACTGGAAAAGCTGCTACGCTGGTATTGGGGTAAGAACAATAGCCTGCACTTCTGACGGTAAATATGTTTTCGCGGCTGTAAATAATGAAAGTAAAATAGTTGCAATCCGTTCTGCAGATATGAAAATAGTCGCTACAATTAAAGCTGATTCTTATCCTGTAGGCTTATCACTATCAGATGATAACTCACTACTAACAGTAACTTCGCAGGGTAAGAAAGGGAAAGGAGGAAATTCGGTGATGGTATTTAAAGTTGAATACAATTAAGCGCAAAGCGCATGGCGCATAGCGCATGGAGTTCCCTACACTCAAGCCCTTTTTCCCCGCCAACTGGCGGGGCTATGCGTTCTAAAAAAGATGCCATACAAAGAAAAAGAAATAGAAAAAAAATATTATACAATAGGCGAGGTGGCTGAAATGTTTGGTGTTGCCAACTCTCTTATCAGATTCTGGGAAAAAGAGTTTGATATTATTAATCCTAAAAAAAACAAAAAAGGAAACAGGCGTTACACAAAAGATGTCATTGAAAATATTAAATTAGTTTATCACTTAGTTAAAGAAAAGGGCTACACACTACAGGGAGCAAAAGAGATAATTAAAAGCAAAAAAAATAAAACCTTGAATCATATTGAAGTAATCAAATCACTGGAAAAGGTAAAGGCGTTCCTGGTGGAGTTAAAAGATAGAATCTAGTGTAGCAACAATTTAATTACGCAATATTGTAATCATAAAATATATTATTTCATTGTTCAATTGTTAAGATGGTTATATGGCTTTATGGCAACTAAATTGCCAGCAATTAAGCAGCGAGTTTAAACCTATGAGATTAGTAACTCTTTCAGCTAATCACAAACCATTTAACCATATAGCCATATAACCATTTGTTGATTAATAACGAAAGAATCTATTTATTACTAATTAATGTTGCAAAACTAAATTGTTGCTACACTAGTGAACTTCCTATCCCATTTCTATATTGATCGAAATAACGAATCATCCTATTTCAAGCTGGGCGTAGCGCTGCCAGATCTGATCCGCAATTACAACAGAAAAGTCAGGTCAAACAAAATAGCCGGACCATCTGAAAATGATCCTGAGGATACTAAGCAAATAAAATCTGGCATCAAAAAGCACCACCGGGTAGATAAGCTCTTTCACTCCTCTGAGTTTTTTAAATCTTACCAGGCAACCATCAAAGAAAAATTATTGTTATATCAATTACCAAAACCTTTTTTTGTTCCACACCTGTTCCTGGAAATTTTGTTAGACAGGGTTCTGTTAATAAAACACAGCGGTGTATGTGAAGCGTTTTATTCCAATCTAAAAAAAGTAAATATAGTTCATATTGAGCCTGTTTTTGTGAATGATCTCAACTATGATCACAATGATTTTTGTATTTATATAAAAAAATTTATACACTACCAGTATATTTTTTCGTATCTTGAAAACAAAAGTGTTATATTTGCGATCAACAGGATTTGTTCCGGGATTGGCGTCAAACCACCATACAATGATGATCATAATGACCAATTGACCCTTTTCATTACTGAAATTGAAAATAGCTTAAAAAAGAATTATTTAGATATATTTTTGGAAATTAATATTAAATGTTAGTTTTGTGCGGAAAAAATAAAAATAAAATGAAAAAATTTACACTATTTATCATCATAGCAGCGCTAATAAGCGGCTGTAATTTCTTCAGTAAAGAGGATGAAACTATTGGGGATATTGGAATGAGTTTAGAGATCACTGAGGAAGAATATCTTGAAGCTTTAGCTGAATGTGGAGATGTTAAAGTTGAAAACCTGGTATTCAGAGTCCAGATCGGGGCGTACATATATCCCCCGGACCCGTATGAATTTGATTTTCTTCAAGGGGTGGGTGATATTGAAATGGTGGAAGATGATGACGGCTATTCAAAGTTTCTTGTAAATAAAGTAGAAACTTTAAACCAGGTAGAATCACTTAAACAAAACATCAGGGCTCAGGGCGTAAAAGATGCTTTTGTCGCTCCCTACTTTTATGGCAAAAGAATAAAAGTCAGAAAGGCAGTTGAGTTTATTTGCAAAGATGCAAAGGGATGGAGCGAATTATAGTAGAGCTGGTAAAATTCAAGCTAGAGGTGGTTGACTGTTTTAACGATAGGCGGCACTATTGGATTGATGTTTAAGGAAGGTCATGATAGTTTCAAGATATATTATGAGCTAATGAGAGTGGATTTTGTAATGAATTTTTTTACCTGGTGATTTAATATAAAATAGGCAAAGAACATTAACGTATTTTTTTATATCTTTATAGTTGTTATTAACCTCAATTAAACCTTTTTTCAATCATGAAACTAATTAACATTTTAACCAAACAATTAGTATTATTAGGTACAATAATACTGATCTTATCTTCTTGCAATTTAGAAAACGAACCAGAACCAACTCCAACGAAAACCTTAATAGAAGGGGTGTGGGAAGTGACGGAGGCCTATGATAGCTCAGACACTGACATTCTTGATACAATAAGTGTAAAAGTATTAGGAAAAAAAATACCTCCTTTTTTTCATTTAAGCAGTGATGGTACGGTTATATCTACTGCAGGCCCTATGATTTCATATGTAGTTTATAATCAAACTTTTCTCGGTAAATTGTCATTAATCACTTCTATAATTGATCAGATCTTTAACTATTTAGGTCTTGATTTTAATGGCGGTGAGTTTTTTATTGCGACCGGTGTTGTTGACAGGTTTACTCTTGAAATGAAGCTGGAAGGTATCGCTGGAACAAGTACTCTTAAAGATATTCTTACCATTTTTAAAATTCAGGCTGAATGGCTTGAAACAGTAGTATATCATAAATATAAAAATGTTAAAGTAAGTTTTCAGGGTTCTACAAACACTGTCATGGTTTGGGAATTCGACAGCCAAACTATTGCTGAATATAATACGAAAGACCAGTTCGGAACCTATGTTTTTTGGGGTGGGTGGCAAGTTAATAAGTTTTCCAAATGTAAATTTGTGCTTACAAAAAAGACAAAAAGCGTTCAGGATCTTGTGAATGATTTGTAATAAGCACTTACAATGGCTGCTGAATATCATTTCTGTTAAAATTAAATTCCAAAGTATTTATTGGAAGCCTAAGTTTTGCCTGATATTTATATTACTGAAGTTTCGCAGTTAATAAAAGTGTTGAAAACAAAAGGAAAATAATGTAAAAAAGGTGCAATGATTTGGGTGAAATGCCTTATTTTTATCGTAAGCAATACGCACATAAATAGAATTTATAACACAATGATAACACAATACATCACCGATGATCATGGAAAAACACTTGCTGTGGTTGTCCCTGTAAAGGACTATGAGAAAATTATGGAGGAATTAGACGAATTTGAGTGCATCAAAGCTTATGATAAAGTAAAAGCTCGTAAGCAAGAGTTTGTACCTGCTGCCGATGTTTTTAAAAGCATTGAACAAAAAAGAAAACACTTATAATGTATCAATTAGTTTTAACTCTCTGAAAAAGACAAGGATTACATTTACGTTACCCTTGATGCGCTGATAAGGGATTTCAAAAATCAACACGCTTACGCAAAATAATTCAACCATGAAAGTACTACTTGACATAAAAGACAACAAAGCACCTTCTTTATTGGAAGTGTTGAATGGGCTGTCATACGTAAAAACAAAGCCGCTTACTGATACTAAGGCCAAGTTCCTGGAAGATCTCCGTGAAGCAGTAGAAGAAATGAAGCTGATCAAAGCGGGCAAGCTAAAAGGAAGACCTGCAAAAGAGTTGATAGATGAACTTTAAAGTTATCTCCATAAAAAAGTTTGACCGGCAGGCTAAACGACTTACTAAGAAATTTCCTTCACTTCTATTATTTTTTGTCAACCTTGATGCAGGATATTCCATAAATATATGCAGTGTCCAATTTTTGCGAAAAAATAATTAGGGTGTTGCAACGCTGAAAACAGGAAAGAGGGGAGAACTGGCCAACCCTTAACCCCTCCAGGAGGCAAAGGGGGCGGCAAAATCCCCCCTTTGGGGAGGACGATGTCCAGTGGACATCTGGCCACCATTGCGGGAGGCAGGGGGGCTGGCTTTACAGGTTATTCCCCATCGCTATATATAAACTATATTGTGCCTTATTATGGCTGCTGATCGCCTGCAGGTAATCTATTTGTGCTTTCATATAAAACTCCTGTGCCTGGAATACTTCAAAAGGTATTACGGTGCCTAATTTTTGCCTTTGAATACTTTGGCTTAGCGCTTCTGCAGATAATTGCAGGGATTCTTCGGCAATTTCCATCTGCTCTGTTGCTGATCTCAGTCGTGATTTGGCTTCTGTAACTTCCTGCCGTACCTGGTTTTTAAGCTGTTCAATGCTGTTTTCCTGCAGCATCACTCTGGCATTAAATTGCCTCAAATCTCCTCTGTATAGTAATCTACCGGTTGGGATTTGCCAAAGTAAAGACAAGTTAAGCTCATTGGTTGGAACAAACCCTGAATCTAATGACCCAAAGGAGGATCCGTAAGCGCCAAGTCTGACTTTTGGCATCAGCAAGCCTGTAGTTGTCATTTTTCTTTCGGTTTGAATAGATCTCAAACCTAACTGCAAGCTCCTATATTCGGGTCTTTTTGTATAGATGTCCTGGGAACTGTCCGGAATATCTTCAACCATCTTCACCGGAACAATGGCGGTATCAGCGCTTACCAACACTACATCCTCTTCAATATTGAGCAAATTCACCAAAAGGGCAGATTTTTTTTCAAAATCAATTTTAGATTGTAATGCAGCGATCTTCAGGTGATTGTAATTGCTTTTTGCCAATAGCAATTCCGTTTTAAAAAGTATGCCAACTTCAACCTGGATTCTTATTTGCTGAACTATGGTGTCTGCCTGGCTAACCAATTTGTTAAACGCAACATATTTCATTTGCTCTACCTGTAAGTCATAATAGGTATGCACCGCTTGTAAAATCGCCTGGTTTCTTTCAGCTGTACTACGGTGCATTGCCGCCTTTACTTTTTGTTTGGCAGCAAGAGAACCATAAAGCCCCTTGCTAATATCCCATTCTGCAAAAAGGCCAAGACCACCCCAAAGATTATTACGCTCAACATCCTGGTAAAAACGGCCGTCTGCATTCATGGCAGCGCCGGTCAGGTAATGGGTGGTTGCACCTCCGTAGATCGTAGGCAAATACCATTCCCTTGCTTTGGCTCTATCGGCAAGGGCCAATTCATACCTCTGTTGGTATTGCTGAATAACCAGGTTGTCAGCGCCCGCTAATTTCAGCACGGTTTCTAAATTGATGGCCTGCGTATTGTCTTGTGCGGTTACGGTGTTAGCTGCAAATAGCAACAACAATCCGAACATTATATTTTTATAGCTGCTTTTCATATTATTCGGTTTTATTTACGGGTTTAACATGCTGCCCTGGTTTTACCAAACCTTTTCCCTGTACAATTACCTGTGCGTGTGGCGACACTTCCAAATTCAGCACTTCAAAATAGTCCTTGTTGGAAAGCCCTTTTCGTAATGGCACCCTTTCTACTTTTCCATCCACTACAACCATTACGAATGGTTGGTTTTGAAAAATCACCTGTGCAGTTACAGGAAGGGAAAGCACGCTGTCCCTGCTATTTATTTGCAGCAGGACTTTGGCATACATGCCCGGCTTTATTTCACCATCAGCATTTGGAATGTCAATTTCAACCCGCATGGTTTTGGATTTCCTGTCCAGTGAATTGGCCGTGCGGCTCACCTTTGCGGTGAACGATTCGCCCGGCAGCTCAGGAAACGTTACAACCACATCCATGCCCTTGCCAATCGCTCCTGCATCAGCTCCCGGTAAAGGGATACTCAAACGGATGGGACTGATTTCCTGGATCTCTACAATTTTTTGTGGATTGTCCTCCGTTAAACCGCTTTGCACCATTGCCCCTTCATCTACAAACCGCTGCGTGATAATACCCGAAAAAGGGGCTTTAACGCGCAAAAAGCTGATGCGGTCATTAGCGGCATCCAATTTTGCTTTCATCGAAAGGTATTCTGCCTTTGCATCTTCGAGCACTTGCAGCGGAGTAATTGAAGGGGTTTTTTCATAAATAGATTGCAATCGTTCGTAAACAGATTGTTTGCTTTCTACTTCTGCCTGTAACTGCTGCCGTTGTCGGTAAAGTTCAGGGTTGTTCAATTCGGCTATAACTTCACCTTTCTGCACCGCATCGCCTATGTCTTTGTAAACGGCTTTCACGTAACCGCTTTCCATAGCGTGCAGAAATACCTCACGGTTTGGCTCTGCCGTTCCGGTTATCAATATTTCAGCAACAAATGAACGATAACCGGGATGCGTTACTTCAACATTCTGTATTTTCGAACCATCCCCCGTGGTTTGATTCGCTGTTTTTTCATCGCTGCTGCAACCCGATAGCCATCCCGCTATCAGCGGGACAGCAATGAGGGACAAACTGCCCGTTGTTTTACATATAATAGATTTTTTCATTTTTAATTATTTTTAGTTTTAGCAATGAGTAAATATAAGATTGGGATAATGTAAAGAGTTAGCAGCGTTGCCATAAAGGTACCGCCAATCACGGCAATAGCCAATGGCACGTTGGATTCAGACCCTGCACTGGTAGCCATAGCCGTAGGAAGCAACCCGAAAATGGTTGTTCCGGCTGTCATCAGCACAGGACGAAACCTGTCAGTAGCTCCGCTAACGATCGCTTCGATTTTTGCTTTGCCTTCCTTGAACAATGTGTTAATGCGGTCAATCAGGATGTTCCCGTAAGAAACGGCAATCCCTACCATCATGATAATCCCCATCAGGGATTGTATATTCAGGTAGGTATTCGTTGCCCACATTAGCAAGGCGACCCCAATAATCCCAAGCGGAAAGGCCATGATGATAATGAGCGGCTGCCGGAATGAGCGGAACAGGGGCATAATAATGAGAAAGGCCAATATAACTGCAAGTCCCAAACCAAGCCCCAAGTCAGCGAACGAGCTTTTCATCGTAGCCACCTCACCGCTGAAATTCACTTTATACCCCCTTGGAAATTCCATTGCATCTATCCGCCTTTGTATCTCATCAGAAACAGCGCCTATGTCTGTCCCTTCAACACTGGCATACACATTAAACGCCCTTTGAAGGTTGTAATGGTTTATTTCAACGGGATTTGTAGATTCACTGATCTTGGAAAAGTTTCGGAACGGTACGGGCTTGTCATGGGTCTTACTGCTTGCGGTTACATTGCTTAGCACATGCTCATCGTTAATCAGGTATTCAGGATAAGTAACCCCTACATAATAGTGGTTGCCGTTGCGCTCATCAATCCAGAATGCCTTATCGAAGGTGGCCGATGAGTTGAGTGCAGAAACAATGTTCTTGATGGCATCCACCGGCTCCACACCCAATTCCGCTGCCTTTATCCGGTCAATGTCAATATCCTTGGTCGGCTGGTCAATGCGCTGCAAAATGCGTACATCCCTTGTTGCAGGAATGGCAGCAATGGTATCCTGCAAGCGTTCGGCTATCTGCCTCAGTACCTTCAGGTCGTTACCAATTATCTGTACATCTACCGGAGCGGGCTTGCCCTCGTTGAGTGCAGCGGTAATCAAGCCGCCCGTGTTAAAGCTGACTTCTATACCCGGAAATTTTTCATGCATTTTTTCCCTCAACCGGGAAGCATACTCAAACGTGCTGACCGCATGGCCCTCTTTCAACTGAACACCGATAAAAGCGTCCTGTGTGCCGGAATTAGGCGTATAGGCAGCAGGCAGGTCATAGAAAATGCCAATGTTGGAAATTAGCTGGTGCAGGTCAGCCCCCAATTCATCCCGCACCACCTGTTCCATTTCTGCAATTGTTTGTTCTGCCTTATTCAGAGGTGTTCCTGTCTCCATGCGTACCAGTATTTCCATTTGCCCCACATCCGATTGTGGGAATAACTCATAGCCCAGGTTCTTCATCAGGAATAGGGAAAAAATGAACAACGCTGCAATACCACCTAATACCTTCCACTTGTGATCCAGGGCTTTCATCAAACTGCGTTCGTAGCGGTTGCGCAAGCGGTCAATGAATCGCTGGAAAAAGCCGAGCGCGTTTCGTTTTGGCGCATCACCCTCTTTGGGCAACACGTTGCGAAAAAGGTAAGCTGCAGCCAGTGGCACAAGGGTCAGCGAAAAAATGTATGAGCCGACCATCGCACCCGCCACTGTAATGGCAAGCGGTGAGAAAAGGAATTTCGCCATTCCCGTAAGGAACATTACCGGAAAAAACACTACTATGATAACCAATGTTGAAGCCAATACAGGTGTAGCTACTTCCAATGCAGCATCCATAGCGCCCTGCCATGCGCTTTTGCCCATCTTCAAATGGCGGTCAATGTTCTCTAATACCACTATGGAATTGTCCACCAACAGCCCAAGCACCAGTACAATGCCGCCTAACGTAATGCTATTGATCGCTTGTCCGGTAAAGGAAAGCACCACAAAAGCAAAAAGCACGGAAAGCGGTAAGCTGATGGAAACGATAAATGCCGAACGGAAATTGCCAAGAAACAGAACAAGCACTATTATAACCAGCAACAGCCCGCCAAGTCCTGCTCTTGTCAATCCTGATATGGCATTTCGAACAAATGAACTTTGGTCAAAAATCACATTCAGTTGCACATCATCAGGCATTCTTTCTTTCAAACCCGGGATAGCCTTTTTAACCCCTTCAACCGAAGCAATCGTATTAGCGCCTGGTCTTTTGAAAATCGGCAAATAAACTTGTGCTTTCCCATCCACACGGGCAATGTTAGTTTGGATCACACTGGCATCATCAGCATATCCCACATCTTTAACATAGATGGGTTTACCGTTTTTATAGGTGATTACAATGTCGTTAAAGTCCTTCACATCTACAATCATCCCCTTGGCGTCTATGGCGTAGTTTATCATGCCAATCTCAGCAATACCTGACGGAATCATCGTAGTGTTCTTCTGAATGGCATCGTTTACCTGAGTTTGGGAAAGCCCTAACGCTTCCAGCTTAACAGGGTCAACGTATATATGAATCCTCCTTAACGTACCACCATAAGCAGCCGGAGCCACAATGCCGGGTATGCCACTGAGCATTTGGCGCAGGTTGTAATAGGCAATATCATAGAGCTCCTTACCGCTTTTTACCTCACTGCTTACCGTTAACAACATCAACGGCTTGCTTGCCGTTGGGTCAAACGGCTGCACCATTGGCGGCAGCGTACCGGGCGGCTGGTAATACATGTCGCTCATCGCATAAGAGGAAGTGTTCGCCATCGCTTCGGCAGGGTCAACATCCTCCCCGTAGAAGTTGGTAACCATACTTACCCCCATAATGCTTTTCGAGATCTGTTTCTCAATACCGGGCGATTGCCCTGTCCACCGCTCCATACGGCTTGTGATGTCTTTTTCCACCACCTCCGCAGGCATGCCAGGATAAAGGGTAAGTATTTGCATAGCGGATTTTTTGAATTGTGGAAGGATGTCCACCGGCATCCTTGGAACCAGCACCCCTGCCAGTACCACCACCACAGTAGCAAGCACCAGTACCAGGTACGGGTTCCGAAAAGAAAGTTTGATCATATTGGTTGTTGGTTATTGGTTATTGGTTGTGGTTTTTTAGTTATTAGTTTTAGTTTATTGGTTTGTCCATCTTACTTATGGTATAAAGTCCGGAACTGCAAACTAAAGAACTATAACCACCTGCCCGCCAAAGGCCTATGGCAGGCGGGAAAACTATCAAACCATAACCAATAACTAAAAACTAAAAACCAAGAGAGTTCGCAGGAAACTAAAGGTATTTAAATGCACGGATGTAAAGCACTCACGCCTGCGTCCCCCCGAGTACTCGGGGGGACTATGGCGTGCAGGCACGAACACTTTATGATAATATAAGAGCCGTGAGTAAAGCCGAACCGTTAAGATTTGGGCAATAGCATACCTGTTCCTGCAAAAGGAATTAAACGGAAGGAGGGGCGCGAAGTAAGTGACCCGAAGGTGGAGGCCCCGAATGGCACTTCGGGTCGGGCAATGGAATAAAAACATCTTCCGGTAAGTCAACTTCAATCAGTTCCGGCAACACTGTTGCAACAAGAAGTGTTTGCACCAAAGAAATTAATTTACCGTTTTGAGGTAACTGGTAATCGTCTGTATTAACAGAAAGTTTATTGCAATCCATCGGAGGCCAAAAACTTGTTTCTTTACATAACCTTCTTTGTTCACACGGGCTTAATTCACCCGGTGCATGGTGGTGTGTATGCCCCATAGGGTGAGCCATACACATCAACTGCCACGGCAAAAGCATTATTGTAAATATGCCTAATAGTAATATGGAGCTTGGCTTTTTCACCTTTAATGCGCAAATCTACTTATGAATATTGAATAATGCAAGAAAATACGAAAAAATATTTAATATATTGTATAATGCCTGTCCGTTTGTTTACCCGCCTACCTGGCATTGGCTTTGTGCGTGGCGGGCAGGTGCGAATGGCGGGCAGGTACCTATCTGTTTTATATGATTTTATACGCAATAATTTATTGCTTGTCTTCTTTAAAATAACTAAAGGCAATTATACCAAAAGGGATAAGAACGCATAAAGAAATAATAATAAGTAAGATCCAGGGTAACATAATTTTAATTTTTTGTTAGTTTTTTTATTGTAAAATAAGTCTTTATAATCATATATCCTATAAAAACTAAAAAAATAATACCGGTAATTAATAAATATAACATAAATTTATCATTATTATCTACATATTTAAAAAATAAATTTATATCACCAGTAACCAAACCCATCAATAATATCACATACATTTGAAAAAGTACAAGTTCAGCTTTTAGTTTTCTTTCAATTGTATCTTTATTCATCGCTGCAAAAGTAATTAATTTTTTTAAATATTATGATTTTATTCCTACATTTGCATTTTCGGATTTCGGATTTAGAGTATGTTAAATTCAAAACAAGTAGAGGATACATTGGAAAAATCAATAGCTTATCTTAGAAAAAGATATGGGATAGAGCGAGTTGGCTATTATGGATCATACGCCAGGGGGGAACAAACCAAAAATAGCGATGTAGATATAGTTATTGAAGCAATCAGAGATTTAAGCTTTGGAGAGGTTTTGAGGATACAGGAATATTTTAAAAGAAAGCTAAAAGTAAAAGTGGGCTTATTGGAAAAGAAAGATATAAAAAAAAACTATAAAAAATATATAATACCGTATATTATTTATACAGGTGACAGTGAAAAACAAAAAGAAAAAAAGAAAAAAAAAATGAAAAAGAAAACACATATACCCTATTTGGAGGATATGGTTGAATATCTTGGAGAGACAAAGAAGTATGTTACAAATATAGAATATAAGGATTTTGAAAAAGATAAGCAAAAAATAAATGCAGTATTACATGTAATACAAATTGTTGGTGAAGCTGCAAGAAAAATCCCTGAAGAGATAAGAGAGAAATATAGTGATATAGAATGGAAAAAAATTGTAAATATGAGAAATAGAATTGTACATGGATATGGAGGAATAGATTTAAAAACGGTATATGATATTGCGAAGAATGAAGTTCCAGGCGAACTGAAAAAGATCAGGGAGGTTTTGAAAAATGAGAAAAGATTAATAGAGTAGAAAAAAAAACAATGTTTTATTTGCACTAATCAAATTTTGATAATATCTTTGCGCCCTGTATAAATCTTTAACCCTAAAATCAATTTAATCATGGAAAATTTATTTAAAAACTTCAGCAAAGCAGCTTTATTATTACTATTTGTAATTTTTGCTGCTTCATGTAAAAAAGAAAAAGAAAAGGAGCCGCAGCCAACAAGTATTATGCCTGCGAGGTTTTCAATTGATCTTCCAGAGTCAATTAGCTCTGATTCTTTGCAATCATTGAATAGAATAAGTAGTAATCATCAGTTAGAAGGAGATGACATATACAAACATTTAAGAGTGTTTATTCATGTGGGTGAATTTGCAGCAGAAATTATGAATAATATCATAACTACACTTAGTCAAGTCACCGGAGCCGGTACAATTTCAGAAACAGGCGGTGATGGCAGACTTAAATTTTATAAAGTGGTGACAAACTGGGTTGATAATAGTGGTGTAGTAACCTGGGAATTCAAATTAGATGGTTTTGATATTGATCCTATTTCCGGGGATAGTAGTCAGGCTGTCCAGGTATACTGGAACCGAAATCCTATAAGAGGCACTGCAATATTAAATCCTTATAATATGAACAGAAATGAGGAAAATCCTGTTGATTTAAAATTTAGGATTGAATATAGCGAGGATCAAACAAATAATACTAATAATTATGAAAAACAAATGATAGTATCTCTTACCAACATAGACTCTACTGATCAAAACTGGATGAAAAACTTCAAAATGTTTGTTGGTAAAACAGGCGATGTATTGTATCTCTGGGGAAATTCTCATCATCCCTATATTACAATCATTGATACTAACTATGTGGGTGGAAAAAACTGGGCATTTGTTGCACATGGCAACGATGTGCTTGATATTGGTGTGGCATCGGTGGCCTTACCACCTTCCAACACTCTTGCAGCCGACTGGACATTAACCGATTGGCTTACAAATTATTCAATAGATACTGTTTTGACCCAAGAGATATTTGCTTTGGGCATAACAGATACGGCAGCAATTGATGCTTTTTTAAAAGATGCAGTAGCTCCCGGTTATTTTGTCGGCCCAACAGGGTGGGTATCTTCAGGTACCACTGTTCCCCCTAATACCGGATTTACAAACACATTTATTGATTTATCCGGTTTAATGCCTTATGTTCCAAATGAGATTGCTAATCTGACAATAAATTGGCAATAAACATTGAAACTAACTTTTCAAAAAAAGGCTTGGATTTAATTCAAGCCTTTTTTATTTTTGATAAAAACTTTTAAAAGTTATGATCTTTTTATATATATATGAAAACAGATTGTTTAATTGGTCCGCCACAATGCGAACCGCTTATCGGACAGCTTGTTCTTGAGAGATTAGACCTGATCATTGATCCATTAAAAGGAACCATTACACCACGCCCTGAGTCTCCTTATTTGGTATCATTAAAGTTAAAATGATCAATAGATTGAATGTTAATAAATTTATTTATATCTTTGTCCCGCACCCCGAGTACTCGGGGTGCGGGGCTTTGTAAAAATTATGAAAAATAAAGTTACCGATACTAACAAACAGATTGCTTCGCTTCGCTCGCAACAAAAAATACGAGGCACAATAGGGTTGCTTACAAGGGTCAACAGAATAGGTAAATTGACCCGTCTTAACAGGATTGGTAAATTAACAAGAAAAGAAGATGGCAGTAAGGCTACCCATTGAAATCAACGTCTCATCAGTGAAAGCAAATGCATCAGCTTTAGCTAACTCAGGTTATGAAACCATTGAGCCTGAGATACTTGTGCCTTTGTCGTTTGCTAAAAATAATCTTGGTTTATCTACAGAAGATGGGAAGAAGGTAGCTTATCAGGCTGCTGCACATAAAGAGGTACAATTTTATTTTATAGAGAAGAAAGTAAAAATAAAAGTTGTTACCAAGGATAAACAGTCCGTTTATATTGATGCAATACTTTTAATTTCTGAAACCGAAGATCAAGTTGTATTAAATGATAAGCTCGTTGGAAGATTAGGTATTGATTTAGTAAATGTAGCTGAAGGTATTTGGAGATTTACTGATGATCCATCAGATATATCAAGAAAATCTTCTGATACTCAGCTTTTCACTTAATCAAAACCACCAAAATACGAAGTACGAATGAAGAAGTACGAAGTACGAATGACGAAATTCGTACTTCGTACTTAAACAATCTCTTTCTCCTTACTGGTATTGACAAACAAGACATTGCCAATATCGTCATACCCATTAAAGAGCTCTACTGATTTATGTTTTATAGCCTCACTCCTGAAACCAACGATGGTGAGGTCTGCCTCTACTGAATTTTCATTTATTAATTCCCTGACATCCTTGTTTTGTATTTGAGCTACTACATTGATGTTCTTGGCAGAGATTGACAGTCGTCCTGATTTGACAAGCGACATGAGTTTCTCTTTTTGTTCTTCTAATTCTTGCTCGGGATAAAGCGCAAACAGCTTTATACTCCCCTTTTTCCAATCGGGATGGCCTAAAATAATGTATCCTAACAGGATCATCAGGTTTGCATTTTTATAGTCTTTTGAAGTGATCCAAATATGGATCTCCTTAGTACGGCTCCCGATAAATCCCTTTTCGGTGCTTTGTAAAAAGCATATATCAAAATCAGTAGATTGCATCAACTGGAAGTTATTAATAATATCTCCGAGGTATGCAGGGTTGTTTTTACCAAACTCAAACATGATCATGTTATTTTCCTTACCTGTGAATCCCGGCAATTGTATGACCTGTGCAATGGCAGTGGTATAAGAAGGGCTTACTAAGGTATCAAAATAAACATTACTTTTGGTTTCCTTAGACAGACTGATCAATTTTGCTAAAGCCAATTTAGATTCTACATAAGTCTCGGTAGATAAATAACCATTTATAAGGTGAATGTAGGTGCCAAATCCATATTTGTACGAGATCCATTTTAAAACATCAAAAGCAGCCACACGATTAAATGAATGTGATGAAATGCAAACTATTGATGGCCTCCAGTGCTCATCGCGTACATCTTTGTCAGCTTTTTGCAAATAGACCTGTACCTGCCTGCTGAATTGTAATATAGCTCCCTGGAAAAGTGTGATCAATCCTTTCTGGTCCTTTTTATAGATACTGATCCCTAAATAGATCAATATCATTATGCTAATAGAAAGTATCGCATATCCTTTATCCATTTGAAACATAAGGAAAAAACACATAACAGCGCCAGTAAGTGACAAATACCATTTTGATTTGAAAGTAGGACGGTAAGAGGGATCGGCAGCAAAATGCTCTAAAAATGAAATAGAGCATAGCGCCCCGTAAATAACCATAAAAAACATGGATATAATCCTGGCAACAATGTTCACATCATTTATCAATACGAAACCAATAGCAATGACAGAAGTAAAGAGGGCCGCATTCACAGGTTCATTGTCTCTTTTCCTTTCTTTTTCCAGCCAGTTGTTGATAAATGCAAACGGGAATATCCTGTCACCGGAAAGCGCCTGTAAAGTTCGGGGCGCTACAAGAAAAGAACCTATTGCGGAAGAAATGGTAGCAGCAGCCAAACCAATTGGAATGATCGGGCCCCATAAGGCAATTCTGCTCATTACTAACTGGTCATTTGCCAGGTCTTCAGGAGATACAGATAGTGAGAGTTTGAAAACTATTGCCACATAGACCAGCATTCCCAAAAATGTTGCTGCCAGTGTACCCAAAGGGATTGATTTTGCCGGATTTCGCAAATTACCTGACAGCCCGACTCCTGCGGTCATTCCCGTAAAAGCAGGGAAGCAAATGGCAAATACGATAATAAATTTATCTGCGTTTTCTACCTTATCGAAATAATTTATATTTGTCCAGGCTACCGAATGATCCGTGTCTCCTAAAAAAAACAACAGAAGCGACACAAAAAGAACACCTGCTACTACATAGAGCAATTTTACACCAAGTTTGGCTCCCTTTGTAACAATAAGACGTATTAAGATGAGTACTGCGGGCAGGCTTACCCATCTATAATCTTTTACCTGAAGATCAAACTGAGCAAAAAGAAAGTCGAAAATAGGCTGGAATGCCTGTGCAAAAGCGATCACATAAAAAGCCACACTGATCGCCTGTGAGAAATAGAGAGCAATACCGATCGCGCCACCGATCTTCAATCCAAATGATCTTGAAATAATAAAATACTCTCCCCCACCCTCTACTTTTTGATTGGTAGCAATTTCTGATATGGCCATAGCTGTAGGGATGGTAATCATGTGGCCAATGAGAATGATAGCGAGTGCATAAAACAATCCCACATTACCTACTGCATAGCCAAAACGCAGGAACATGATCGCACCGAGAATGGTAGAAATGGCGGTGAGGAAAACAGGCAGCGTGCCGAAACCTGATTTTGTTTTTGAGGAATGAAAACGGTTTTTCATTGTTACAAATCTTTTTTCAAAAATTCCGTTAATCTCTCTGTTTTTTTTGCATATGTGGTAACGACCTGACTAAATGGCGTTTTAATGCCGTTTAGTTTTTGTTATAGGGCGTTTTATTTCAATGAATAATTCGTCCCTGGTCCGGTTCCATGTTTTTCAATTAGATTCTTGGCATTTAAGTCTGGTAATATCCTTTTTACTGTTGGACTTGGTATTCCCAATTTCTTTGCAATATCTCCTGATTTACAACCTGCATTATTTCCTATGAATGTAATAATTGCTTTTTCTCTTGGCGATAATTGTGTCTCGACTCCTTTAACTTCTAACTTTTTCATTAGTTGTTCCTGGATATTCTTTAGTGCATCTAAAAAGAAGTTAACCCAATCACTTACATTTTCATTCGGTCGTTTTGATTGACAATTTCTCAGAACTCTATAATATTCTATTTTCCTGCTTTCGATTTCATGCTCGAAACTAACATATTGAATCCATTTATATCCATGTTTTAATAACAAAAGTGTTGATAACAACCTGCTTAATCGTCCGTTTCCATCCTGAAATGGGTGAATGCTAACAAACGCATATGCAAACAAAGCACATTTTACAAGTGGATGAGTACTTTTATCATTATGATACCAATCTATTAATGCTCTCATTGCATCCTGGGTTGGAAATCCAGCCTCTGTTGTCTGAAATATTATTTGTTTTGTCCCATCAGGAAAGGTAGCTTCAACTGCATTGTTGTGTTGTTTATAATCTCCTTTATGCCATTCATCCTTTTTACTGAATTTCATTAAGATGTTATGCAGGTTCTTTAAACTACTTTCAGATATTTCGATATCATGATATGATTCCGAAATCAAATCTAAAGTCTCAAAATAACCAACTACCTCTTGAGAATCTCTATCCTCTAATTTGGTAATATCAATGTCCTTAAGCAGTACTTCAACTTCCTCATCGCTCATTTTTGAACCTTCTATTCTTGTTGAAGCTCCAACGCTTCTAACCGTTGCAATAGATTTTAGTTGTTTTAAGCT